>CAZOXN010000001.1:0-27327 GCA_964583655.1 uncultured Desulfarculaceae bacterium
CATACTCCATATGGTTCTTCTTGACAACGGGCAACCCGCCACCTCCAACGGACCAGTTGCGTTGCCTCTCTGAGATTATACGTCTTGTTGAAGATCCCTGTCTTCCACGGGCCCCTTTTCAGCCCTCTCAGAGGGAGGCGAGGCCCATCACCCTTGACTTGGCGGCAAGGTTCTCCCTGGGCGTGCACCCTCGGGCTAGTAGCCTTTAGACTAGCTAGGTTGCTACTAGATAAAAAACTGATATCAGCTATTTCAATAGGTTACACTCAGTCGCAAGGCCACTCCACGGGAAAAAGAAGCGAATTCGGTTGACATAGAAAGCCACCCTGTGGTATGAGAGACTCGCTGTGAATCCAGGGGACTGGGACCGAAGCGAAAAAAGTGGCCATTGGCTCATGTGGAATGCCGGTTTCTTTGCGTGTTGGTCTTCTGCGCCTCCTCCTTCTGATGGTCCCCAGGAGTTGCCCGTGAACGGGCGTTGAATCTTGCCCTCGAAAGGAGGTGAAAGCCCTCATAGACCATGAACGAGGATCCCCAGAGGTGTTGCCTGTATGAGGTGGGGGATTGTGCTTCCTTCACAGGGATGGCCCAAGGCGTTGGACCAAGGAGGGCCATGGTGATGGTTCAGACCCCGCGCCTCAAGGCGGGACGGATGGTTTGTTACCGAAATGGACCGTGTGCATCAGGTCCGTCTTGACTAAGGAGGACGAGGATCATGCGTAAAGCACTGAGTTTGGCTCTAGTGGTCTCCTTGGTGGGGGTGGTCTTGGCGACAGGGGCGTGGGCGCAGAAACCCATAAAGGTAGGGGCCATAATAAACCTCACTGGTCCTGCCTCCACCTGGGGTCAGTTCCACGCCAAGGGTCACAGGGATTACTTCCGTTACGTCAACGAGGTCAAAGGCGGGGTCGCGGGAAAGAAGATCGACCTCACCGTGGTCGATCATGCGTATCAGGTCCCGGAGGCGGTGAAGTTCGTCAAGAAGTTCTGTGCAGAGGACAAGATGGACATGATCGCCACATGGGACGCGGGATCGGGCATTCAGGCCAAGCCCATAGTGCAGGAGTATAAGGTGCCCTGCATTAACTACTCGACTTTCCAGGGGATCCTCGCCCCCCCCATCGATTATGTGTACCTCCCCTTCGGCAGTTACGTGATGGATTCCTATGCGGTCCTGGAATACATCAAGACCATACACAAGGGGAGCGGACCCCCGAAGGTGGGGCTCCTGACTTACAACAACGTGTACGGCAAGTCCATCCATGACCCGAGCAAGGAATACGCCGCCAAGAACAACATCAACATCGTGGGGATCGAGGAGTTCCCCCCTGCCACAGTGGACCTCTCCACGGAGCTGCTGCGCCTCAAGGAGAAGAAGGCGGAGTATGTCTTCGTCCAGATCCTCCCCGCGGCCATCATCACGGCCCTCAAGTCAGCGGATCGGGTGGAGCTCAAGGTCCCTTTCTTCGGGACATGGACCTCCACGGACCCGGACTTCTTCAACCTGGGCAAGGGGCTCATTCGGGATAGGGTCTTCATGCAGTTCCCGGGCGGCCTTCCTGTGGATGGCTCCCCCGGGATAAAGCTCATGGGGGAGCTCTGGGCCAAGTACAAGACAGTGAGCAAGTTCGATGCGTCCTATTGGGAGGGGGTCGTGGTGGCCATGATAATGGAGAGGGCCTTCCAGCGCGCCCAGGAGAAGTTCGGGGACGTGACCCCAGAGACCATCAACAAGGCCCTGGAGACCTTCCAGAACGAGGACTTCGGCGGGCTCTTCCCCAATGTCTCCTATAGCAAGGAGAACCACCAAGGCTCGTTCAAGGCCAGGATCGTTCGCATAAACGAGGACGCGACTTACACCCCCTTGACCAACTTCTTCTCCCCGGGGCAGGAGAAGGTTCAAGTCCTGACGAAGTGACAGATGAAGGCCTTTCGAGGACAGCCCAGCATCTTCGCCTCCGCTCAGCCGCAAGATCGCGTGGCTGAGCTGGAGGTGAAGGGCCTGAGTCTCAGCTTCGGGGGGCTCATGGCCCTGATCAACGTGAGCCTCGAGGTGCATACAGGGGACTTGATAGCCGTCATAGGCCCCAATGGCGCGGGCAAGACGAGCCTCCTCAACTGCATCACCGGTTACTATCGGGGGCAGAAGGGGAAGATCCTATTCAATGGCAGGGAGATAACAGGGTTGCCGCCTCACGAGATCACCAGGGAGGGGATCGGGAGGACGTTTCAAAACATCGAGCTCTTCCCGAGGTTGAACGTGATCTCCAACATGCTCTTGGCGCGCCACCTGCACTGCACCTATGGCGTTGCCGCGGGTTCCCTCTTCTGGCCATCGGTCAAGAGGGAGGAGGTCCAACACAGGCGGGTCATAGAGGAGATCGTCGACTTCCTGGAGATGCAGCCCATCAGGAAGAAGCTGGTGGGCTCCCTGCCTTATGGTTTGCAGAAGAGGGTGGAGTTGGGTCGAGCCCTGGCCCTCCAACCCAAGCTCCTGATCCTGGACGAGCCCTTCGCCGGGATGACCCTGGAGGAGAAGGAGGACATGGTCAGGTTCCTGGTGGAGCTCAACGAGGGGTGGGGCCAGACCATGATCTTGGTGGAGCATGACATGTCCGTGGTCATGAGCATCTCCAAACGTGTGGTGGTGCTCAACTTCGGGGAGAAGATCACCGAAGGGAAGCCGGATTTCGTCCAGAGGCACCCCGAGGTGATCAAGGCCTATCTGGGAGACACAGCGGTCTTGTAGCCCACGGCGCACGGCTCTGGCCCGCTAGCCAGGAAGGCGGCGCGGGCATCTGTGGCGGAGAGGGCACAGGGGGGGCACACCTTGTCCCATGGTGAATTGAAAGGTGCAAGGGGAGGCGATACGAGGATGGAGGAGTCCTGGAGGGCCCTTTCCACCGAGACCTTTCCGCAGATCCTGGCCAGGCAGGCAGAGAGGCTGGGACCAGAGAAGGTCGCCATCAGGGACAAGGCCTACGGGATATGGCAGGCTTACAACTGGCAGGAATACCTCGACTACGTCAAGTGGGTCGCCTTGGGGCTTCTCTCCCTTGGTCTGAAGAGGGGCGAAAACGTGGGGATAATCACGGACAACCGCCCAGAGTGGCTCTTCAGTGAGCTAGGGGCCCAGGCCGTGGGCGCCGTGACCCTCAACCTCTATACCTCCTCTGTGGCCAAGGAGCTGAGCTACGGCTTGAGCCGTATTCGCGCCTCGTACGTGGTGGTCCAGGATCAGGAGCAGGTGGACAAACTCCTGGAGGTGAGGGAGGGAATCCCCCACGTGCGGCGCGTCATCTACGTTGACCCCACCGGCATGAGGGGTTACAGGGAGAACCCATGGTTGCTGGCTTTCGCGGAGCTGCTGGAGCTCGGCAAGGACATGGACCGTAAGGAGCCCGAACGTTTCAGGGCCGAGTTGATGCGAGGGAAAGCGGATGAAATCGCATTGATGATCATGACCTCCGGTACCACGGGTCTCCCCAAGGTGGCCACCTTGACCCATGCCAACATCACGGACATGGCCAGGAAATGGCTGGAGACTGCCCCCATCGGCATGGAGGACAACTGGATCTCCATAACCCCCACCGCATGGATAGTGGATCAGATGTGGGGGGTCGGCGTGGCGCTGTGCGGAGCGATGACCATGAACTTCCCCGAGACCCTGGAGACCACCGCCGAGGACCTCCGGGAGATCGGTCCCCACGTGATCATCACCTCCTCCAGGTTCTGGGAGGACCTTGCCTCCAAGATCCGCGTGAAGATGAACGACTCCGGTATAGTCAAGAGGACCCTCTACAAGCTCTCCCAGCGTGTGGGTGAGGCAGTGGTGGAACGGGAGTTCGTCAAGCGGCCGGTCCCGCTGGGGCTCGACCTGTTGAACCGCCTGGCCTCTCGCGTTGTGTTTCGTCCGCTGCTGGACCGGGTGGGATGTCTCCAGCTCCGGACCGCCATTACTGGAGGGCATCCCATCAGTCCGGACGTGATCCGATTCTTCCGGGCCAACGGATTGAATCTCAAACAGGCCTACGGGCTCACGGAGGCAGGAGGCGTCTTCCAGGTGCAGCCCGACGGCCAGGTGAAACCGGAATCCGTGGGGGTCCCCCTGCCAAGGGTAGAGGTCAGGATCGGTGAGGACCAGGAGGTCCTTGTGTCGAGCCCTTCGGTCTTCTCCGGGTACTTCGAGGACCCGGAGGCCACATCCCAGGCCCTCAGGGAGGGATGGTTTCATACTGGGGATGCCGGTTATCTGGACGAGGACGGCCAACTGGTGATCATCGGGCGCAAGGCCGAGATCATGCGCACCAAGGAAGGTGTCGCCTTCTCACCGGACTTCATAGAGACGAGGCTCAAGTTCAGCCCTTTCATAAAGGAGGCGGTGATCTTCGGGGAGGACCAACCGTATCTGACGGCCATGATCAACATAGACATGGAAAACGTGGGGGATTGGGCCGAGGACCGCCAGATCCCTTACACCACCTATACGGACCTCTCCCAGCAGCCCGCTGTGGAGGAGTTGATCCGAGGGGAGGTACACCAGGTGAACACGCGGCTCCCCAAGGCCATGCAGCTCCGCAAGTTCCTCCTCCTCTACAAGCTCCTGGACGCGGATGACGAGGAGTTGACCAGGACGGGAAAGGTGCGAAGGAAGTTCGTCAACGAGCACTACCGTTCCCTCATCGAGTCGATGTACACCGGTGCCGCGGAGGTGCCGGTCAAGGGGACGGTCCGATATAGGGATGGGCACGTGGGACAGATAGAGACGGTCGTGCGGATACTGTCTGTGGAGTGATCGCAAAGGGGTGCTCAGATGGAACTGTTCATCAAGCTCTTCGTCAACGGCTTGTCCATCGGCTTCCTCTATGCCCTCTCGGCCCTCGGCTTCGTGATGATCTTCAAGTCGAGTAGCGTCCTGAACTTCGCCCACGGTCAGTTGCTTGCCATGGGTGCCTTCATCTTCTTGGTGCTGTCCGCGTGGCTGAATCTGCCCATCGCGATCTCCTTCGTCCTGACCTTGGCTGGGAGCTTCGCCTTGGGGTTCATCATCGAGCGATTCTTTCTGCGTCCTCTGATCGGGGAGGCCTTGATCCAGGTGATCATGCTGACAGTGGGCCTGGCGGCCATGTTCAAGGGACTGATGCTCTTCGTATTCGGGGGGAATCTCCACAACTACCCCGAATTCCTGCCCGAGAGTCTCTCATTGCGATGGGGGGCTGTGTACATACCTTCCGTGTATGTGGCAGCCTTCATCATCGGTCTGCTGTTCCTCGGGGTATTCGGTTTCTTCTTCAAGTACTCCTCCCAGGGCATCTACATGCGCTCTGTGGCGGATAACCAGCCCGCGGCACTCTCTTTGGGCGTCCATGTGCGGAGGGTCTTCGCCCTGTCGTGGGCCATCGCTGCCATGGTCGCTGCCATGAGTGGGATAGTGCTCGGGATCATGAACGGGATCAACGTGCACGAGTTGAGCGCCATAGGGCTCAAGGTCTTTCCAGTGGTCATCCTGGGCGGGCTTGACAGCATAGGGGGCGCTATCCTCGGTGGGGTGATAATAGGCCTCCTTGAGACATTCACCGGGGGATATGTATCCACCTCCCTGAGGGAGGTGATCCCATACATAGTCCTTGTGTTCATATTGCTCATAAGGCCATATGGTCTCTTTGGGCTGGTGGAGATCGAGAGGGTCTAAGGGGTCGGCCTGGGGCATGGCCTTGGGACTGTGGCAAGGCAGCCTCAGGAGACCCAGGGTTTGCGAGGGGATATCTTGGGACTGAGACTCCATCCTTGCGGTAATTACAGGGAGAGATACGAGCAGGAGATGACGATCTTCGAGACCGATTTCGGTCGGCTCTGGCTCTGCATCGGGCTCTTCCTGCTCTTCGTCGTCGTCCCCCTGGTGAGCAAGTCCTATTGGCTCTACGTGATGAATACCATCGGGGTCGCCACCATCGCGGCCATCGGGCTCAACATCCTCATCGGCTTCACCGGCCAGATCTCCCTCGGGCATGGGGCCTTCTTCGGGGTCGGGGCTTACGCCGCAGCTATCTTGGGGACCAAGCTGGCCATCCCGTTCTGGATCTCAGTCCCGGCAGCAGGGCTCGCCACTGCCTTGGTGGGGATGGTCTTCGGGATCCCCTCGGTGCGTCTGAAACACCTCTACCTGACCATCGCCACCCTAGCTGGGCAGTTGATCGTCGAGTATCTCATGGTGCACTGGAAGGGCCTCACCGGGGGGCCGTCAGGGATCAGCCTCCCCTCGGCCACGGTCTTTGGTATTCTGATAAAAGGGGACATGGCCTTTTTTTGGGTCATATTCGCATGCCTGGCCGTCATGACCTGGCTGGCCGTCAACCTCTTCCGTACCCGTTATGGCCGGGCCTTCGTTGCCATAAGGGACAACGACCGGGCCGCAGAAGGCATGGGTATACCCATATTCCGTTACAAGCTGCTCTCGTTTGGCATCAGTTCCTTCTATGCAGGGGTGGCAGGAGCCCTCTGGGCCTATTACACCGCGAGCATCACCCCCGAGCCTTTCAATCTGTTTCTGTCCATCCAGTACATCGCCATGATCATCATCGGGGGGTTGGGGAGCATCTCCGGGTCGGTCTTCGGGGCCATCTTCATCACCATGCTCAACGAGAGCCTGAGTTGGATCACCCAGTTCCTCATGAACGTCCCGGCCTTGTCGGGCGTGGCCCTCACCATAGCACCTCTTCGTGAGTTCGTCTTTGGGCTGGCCATCGTCCTGTTCATCATCTTCGAGCCCAGAGGGCTCGCTGAGGTCTGGCGCATTGTCCGCTCCAGCTTCAGATTGTGGCCGTTTGCGTACTGAGCGATGGAAGACGATATACTGCTGCGGGTCAACAATATCAGCGTGGTCTACGCCGACGTCATTCAGATCCTCAAGGGCGTGTCCCTCGGGGTGAAAAGGGGGCAGATAGTCTCGCTCTTGGGGAGCAACGGGGCCGGCAAGACCACCACGCTGCGAGCCATCTCGGGGCTCCTGAAGCCTGAGAACGGAAAGGTCACCGAGGGATCCATAGAATTCGCCGGCAATCCGGTGCACAATGCCCCTCCCGAGGAGATCACGCGTCTTGGGATCATACAGGTCCTGGAGGGGCGTCAACCGTTCAAGTACTTGACCGTGGAGGAGAACCTCCGTGTGGGGACTGCCACCCGCTGGGGGAGACCTTACAAGCAGGACCTGGAGCTCGTGTACCACTATTTTCCTCCCCTTCACGCGCGGAGGAACAAGCTGGCCGGGTACTGCAGCGGGGGGGAGCTACAGATGCTGGTGATCGGCCGTGCCCTCATGGCACATCCGAGGCTCCTCCTGCTGGATGAGCCGTCACTGGGGCTGGCCCCGCTTTTGGTCAAGGAGATCTTCGGCATCGTCAAGCGTATCAACATCGAGCAGGGTACCACCATAGTCCTCGTGGAACAAAACGCCAACATGGCCCTGCAGTTGGCCCACTACGGCTATGTGATGGAAAACGGCAAGATCGTCCTCGAGGGCGAGGCAACGGAGTTGCGTCAGAATCCGGACGTGAGGGAGTTCTATCTGGGGATCGCGGCCTCCGGGGCCATGAAGGCATACAAGGAAGTCAAGTCTTACAAGAGGCGTAAACGCTGGCTTTAGAGGGGGGTGAGAGAGAGGGGCAGGGAGGAAGAGGCAGGGTTGTCAGGGTTCCTGATCCCCGCAAGGCCGCCAAGTGTGACTTCAGCCTCGTCGTCTTGCGGGAGTGACGGGCCGGAATTGACCTGATGCGAAGGCTTCTTTTGTTCAAGGAGGGGTGAGATGAGAAGAGGGAAATCAGCGGTCTTGATGTCCTTTGTGGTGGCAATCGGTCTGGTCCTGCTGGCCTCATCCACATGGGGGCAGGCCAAGCCCATAGAGCTCTCCTACTCCATATTCTTCCCTGCTCCGCACAAGCAGACGGTCCTGGCGACGGAGTGGGCAAAGGAGATCGAAAAGAGGACCAATGGCAGGGTCAAGATCAACATGTTCCCCGGTGGGACCTTGACCCCAGCGGACAAGTGTTACGACGGGGTCGTCCAAGGGATATCGGACATCGGGATGTCCGTCTTGGCTTACACCAGGGGTAAGTTCCCCCTGACCGAGGTCATCGACCTGCCTTTGGGTTACAAGACCGGTGTCGCCGCCACGAAGCTCGTCAACGAGTATTACGACAAATTCAAGCCCAAGGAACTGGACGCGGTCAAGATCATGTACCTCCATGCCCACGGGCCGGGGATCCTCCACACGAAGAACCCGGTGGCCAAGCTCGAGGACCTCAAGGGCCTCAAGATCCGCTCCACTGGTTTGAGCTCCAAGGTCGTGGCCGCCCTGGGAGGTACCCCTGTGGCCATGCCCATGGGGGAGACCTACGACGCCTTGAGCAGGGGTGTGGCAGAGGGGTCCATGGCACCCATCGAGGCCCTCCAGGGATGGAAGTGGGGCGAGGTGGTCAAGTCCACCACCGAGAACTTCGGCTCTGCTTACAGCACCGCCTTCTTCGTGGCCATGAACAAGGCCAAGTGGAGTGCCTTGCCTCCTGACCTCCAGAAGGTCTTCGACGAGGTGAATCGGGAATGGATAGACAAGACCGGGAAGACCTGGGATGAGATAGACAAGTCCGGCAGGGATTTCACCTTGGGGCTAGGCAACAAGATCATCCAGCTCTCCAAGGAGGAGGACGCCAGGTGGGCAGAAGCGGTGAAACCGATCCTCGACGAGTACGTGCGCAACATGAAGGCCAAGGGCCTCCCGGGCGAAGAGGCGTTGAAATTCTGTCAGGAGAGGTTGAAGGCGTTGCAATAGGAGGCACGCCGACTGCGAGGGGGCGTTGGGACTCAGCAGAGGATCCTCGCCCCCGTAGTCTTCTTCGACTCCTGTGGCTGGGCGGCACGAGACGAGTCTAGGGCGGAGTTGGACCCGCGCGAGGGGGATGCCATGGGGCAGGAGGGGGCCATGCAGAGGTTCATGCGCCAGGTGCGGGGGGTGAGTCGCGCGGCGTACGTGATCGCTGGGGTCAGTCTTACCTTCCTCATGTTTCTAACCATCGCCGACGTCGTCCTGAGGTCCTTCCGCAGGCCCATAGTCGGCACTTACGAACTGGTGGCCCTGTCAGGTGCCGTGGCCATCGGCTTCGCCGTCCCCTTCACCTCCTGGACAAGAGGACACATCTTCGTCGATTTCTTCATAGGCAAGCTTCCCAAGCGTTTGCGGGATGCCTTCAACATCGCTACCAGGTGCCTCGGGTTAGGGCTGTTTCTCATGATAGGTTGGAATATGGTCAAGTACGGGACGAGCCTCTTGAGGTCAGGCGAGGTCTCCCTCACCCTGCAACTGCCGTTCTATCCTGTGGCCTACGGACTCGGGGCGGCCTGTTTCCTCCAGTGCGTGGTCCTCTTTTGCGACATCCTCAAGGTCCTCGGAGGCGAGTATGAATGAGGTCGTGGTGGGGATTCTGGGGCTAGGCGTCGTCCTGGCCTTGTTTCTGACCGGCATCGAGCTGGGCTTCGCCATGGCACTGGTCGGTTTCCTGGGATTCAGCTACATCGTGTCGGTCAAGGCCGCCCTCAACCTCCTGGCCAAGGACATCTTCGACGTTTTTGCCTCTTATGGCTTCACGGTGATCCCGCTCTTCGTCCTGATGGGGCAGATCGCCTTCAATGCAGGCATCGCCAAGAGGCTGTACCAGAGCGCCTACAAGTTCATCGGGCATATCCCGGGGGGGCTTGCCATGGCGACAGTGGCTGGGGCCACGGCCTTCAAGGCCATCTGCGGTTCTTCGCCCGCCACTGCGGCCACCTTCGCTAGCGTAGCCGTGCCGGAGATGGACCGGTACGATTACAGCAAGAAGCTGTCCACAGGGGTCGTGGCCAGCGTGGGGACCCTGGGGATCCTCATACCCCCAAGCGTCACACTCATAGTGTTCGGGATCATCACCGAACAATCCATTGGGAAGCTTTTCCTCGCAGGTATATTCCCGGGGTTGATCATTGCCCTCTTCTTCGTGGTGATCATCTACGGTTGGTGCAAGATCGATCCTTCATTGGGGCCCAGGGGGGAGCATTCCACATGGAGAGAGAGGTTGGCGACCCTCCCTGAGGTCCTTCTCGTCACCGTCATATTCCTCCTGGTGGTAGGCGGTCTGATGAAGGGTTTCTTCACTCCCACGGAGGCAGGGAGCGTTGGGACCGTCGCTGTGCTATTGTTGTCGCTGATCAAGAGGGACCTCAATTTCCAGGGGTTCGTCAAGTCTCTGGGGGAATCCCTCCGCACGGCGTGCATGGTCCTGATGCTCATCGCCGGCTCGACGATCCTGGGCCATTTTCTGGCCGTCACAAAGATCCCCATGATAGCTGCTGACTGGATCATCAGGCTTCCTTTCGATCGCCATGTCGTGATGGTGCTGATCTCCATAATCTATCTTCTCGGGGGATCCTTCATCGATGACTTGGCATTCATGATACTAGCGACCCCGATCTTTTATCCCGTCATAATAAAACTCGGCTTCGACCCCATATGGTTCGGCATGATCATCGGGATCACGGTGATGATCGGGGTGGTCATTCCCCCTGTGGCCATCAATGTCTTCGTGGTGAAGCACATCACAAAGGTGCCATTTAGCGTTGTCTACGGCGGGGTTTGCCCCTTCCTATTCAGTCTGGTGGCGTGTGCCATTTTGCTGTTTCTGTTTCCGAAGATCGCCCTTTTTCTTCCGCAGTTATTGATGAGGTAGGATGGGGAGTTGAGCCGTCAAGTCGGAGGCCATTCTCATGGGGCTACCCTTGGCCTTCCGAGACTTTGCTTGCGACCGAGGCTGCCATGAGCATGGGGGCGAGGGCCTCGGTCGACGATCGCCTGAAGGAGGGAAGGAGATGGAAATCAGGAGAGTCGGCGTTCTGGGGTGCGGACTGATGGGATCTGGGATCGCGCAGGTCTGCGTGGAGGCGGGATACGAGACCACGGTCCTGGAGGTGGAGCAGAGGTTCCTGGACAAGGGCTTCGGGGCAATCGAGAAGAACCTGTCGCGGGCCGTGGAGAAGGGAAAGATGTCCGCTGAGGCCATGGCCAAGACCAAGTCGCTGCTCAGAGGGACGCTCAAGGTTGAGGAGTTGCAGGGGTGCGACCTCATCATCGAGGCCGTGGTGGAGGACCTGAAGATGAAAAACGAGATGTTCTCTGCCCTGGACAGGCTCTGTCCCCAGCACACCATCTTGGCCTCCAATACCTCCTCCTTGACCATCATGGCCATGGCAGCCTCGACCAAGAGGCAGGACAGGTTCTGCGGGCTCCATTTCTTCAACCCCGTGCCGGTGATGAAATTGGTGGAGGTGGTCAAGACCATAGCGACCAGCCAGGAGACCGTGGACACCTGTTTCGCCTTTTCACGTTCCCTCGGCAAGGTCCCTATCCTGGCCAAGGACAACTCGGGCTTCATCGTCAACCTCCTCCTGGTCCCCTACATGCTCGACAGCATAAGGGCCCTGGAGCAGGGTGTCGCATCCATCGAGGACATTGACACAGGGATGAAGCTCGGATGCAATTACCCCATGGGCCCCTTCACCCTCATCGACTTCGTCGGTTTGGACACCCTATTCAACATAGCCAACATCATGTTCGACGAGTACAGGGAGAAGCGGTACGCCCCTCCGCCTCTCCTTCGCAAGATGGTCCTGGCAGGCTACTTCGGCAGGAAATCCGGACGAGGCTTCTACGACTACTCGGGAGAAAGGCCCGTGCCAGTGGATCTGGGGATCTAGGAGGGGGATCATGAGAGCGCTTCTTTCAGGAAACGAGGCCGTCGCCCGCGGGGCGTACGAGAGCGGCGTTCGGGTGGCCGCCGCATACCCCGGGACGCCCAGCACCGAGATCATACAGGAATTCGCGCGATACGAGGGCGTATACGCCGAGTGGGCTCCCAACGAGAAGGTCGCCTTCGAGGTCGGCATCGGTGCGTCCCTGGCCGGGGTCAGGGCCATGGTGGCCATGAAACACGTGGGCCTGAACGTGGCCTCGGATCCCTTCATGACCTTCGCCTACACGGGGGTGAACAGAGGGTTCCTCCTGGTGTGCGCCGATGACCCCGGTATGCACAGCTCGCAAAACGAGCAGGACAACCGGTACTTCGCCCGATTCGCCCAGGTCCCCTTGCTGGAGCCCAGCTCCAGTCAGGAGGCCAAGGAGATGGTGAGGGAGGGGCTGAGGCTCTCGGAGCGATTCGATACCCCTTCGATGCTCCGTCTAACGACCCGTATCTCCCATTCCAAAGGTATCGTGAGGCTGGGCAAGGTCAGCGATGTTCCACCAGGACAATTCACCAGGGACCTGAAAAAGTACGTGATGATCCCGGGCTTCGCGAGGCTGCGCCATCCCTTGGTCCTGGAGCGTATAGAGAAGCTCCGGGCCCACTCGAACCGCACGGCACTGAATCGGATAGAATGGGGAGACAAACGAGTGGGGATCATCTCCAGCGGGGTCGCCTACCAGTATGCCCGGGAGGTGATGCCCGATGGCTCTTTCCTGAAACTCGGCCTCACCTTCCCTTTGCCCGATGCCAAGATCAGGGAGTTCTCGTCGAGGGTGAAAAGGCTTCTGGTAGTGGAAGAGCTGGAGCCTTTCCTGGAGGAGCAGATCCTGGCCATGGGCGTCCGTGTGGAGGGCAAGCGTTTCTTTCCAAGGCTTGACGAGCTCTCGCCCGAGATCGTCGCCTAGGGCCTGAGCAAGGCAGGTCTCCTCAGGAGGCGGCCCAAGAAGAAGGCAGAGGCGCCAGCCTCCGCGGCCCTGCCGAGGCCGCCTGTGATGTGCCCGGGATGCCCACATCGGAGCCTTTTCTATGCCCTCAATCAGATGAAGGGCATCGTCCTGAGCGATATAGGGTGTTACACTTTGAGTGTACTGCCCCCTCTTCAGGCCATCGATTCGTGCATCTGTATGGGCGCCTCCATCAGCATGGCGCAGGGGGTGGCCAAGGCCATAGAGAGGGCAGGGCTCGAGGAGGAGCGCCCGGTGTTCGCGGTCATAGGTGATTCCACTTTCCTCCATTCGGGTGTGACGGGTCTGATGGATGTGGCCTATAACAAGGGAAATGTCAATGTGATCATCCTGGACAACCGCACTACTGCCATGACCGGGGGGCAGGATCATCCTGGGACTGGGCTCACCCTCCAGGGGGAGAGGACCCGTCAGGTGGACCTGAGGAAGCTGGCCGATGCCCTGGGCATAGAGAGGGTCCGAGTGGTGGACCCGTACGACCTTGCCGGGACCCTCGCGGTCCTGAAGGAAGAGGCTTCTTCTCAAGGGCCCTCCTTGATCATCACCAACCGTCCGTGCGTGATGATGGAGAGGTTCGACCCTACTCTGGTCCACAGTGTCGATCCCGAGCTGTGCGAGGGGTGCGGCATGTGCCTCAGACTGGGGTGTCCCGCCATCGTCCCAGGGGAAGAGATCCCCTCTAGGAAAGGGGGCAAGACGAGACGCAAGGCAGTGATCGATGCCACCCTTTGTCGCGGGTGCGCTGCATGTGAGCAGGTATGCAAACAGGGGGCTATCTCCAAGGTCACGCAGTAATGGCCAGAGGAGCTGTGCAGGATGCACAAGGGATGATAACAGGAATTACCATGCAGGAAGGGACGCACAGAGGACGGGGTCAAGCCAAACCGGCGCCGGGTGTGGCCTGGGTCGTGCGTCCCATCAGGAGATCCGTGATGAAGAGAACCGGAGGCGAGCTTCACAATATACTCATCGTCGGGGTGGGCGGCCAGGGCGTGATCCTCGCCAGCGAGATCCTCTCCGATGTGGCCATGAGGGGCGGTTTTGACGTAAAGAAGAGCGAGGTGCACGGGATGGCCCAGCGGGGGGGAATCGTGTCGAGCCACGTCAGGTATGGTTCGCATGTCTTCTCCCCTCTGATACCCATGGGGGAGGTGGACGTCCTACTCTCTTTCGAGATCGCCGAGGCCCTCAGATGGCTGACTTTCCTCTCCCCTAGTGGGAGGGTGATCTCCAGCAGGCAGAGGCTGATCCCTCCCATGGTCTCCACGGGCCTCGCCCAGTACCCTGCAGAGGCGGAGACGATCTTGCGTCGTTCCACGAAGGACCCCGTACTGCTGGACGCCCTCGATATGGCGGAGGAACTGGGCAACCCCAGGACGGTGAACACGATCCTGCTCGGGGTGACTTCCAGGCTCCTGGACTTGCCCCTTCCCACCTGGAGGCGAGTCATCTCGGAGAGGGTGCCGGCCGGGGCAAGAGAGTTGAACCTGGAGGCCTTCGACAGAGGGCGTTCCTTGGTTTGATGAGGAGGAATGCGATGCCCTGGGACGACGAGTCGGAATGCATGGCATGGGATGCTCGGGGCCGTCTCCAATTGGAGAGGCTGAGAGAGACCGTGGCCTTGGTGCACGAGAGGGTCCCTTTCTTCAAGCGGAGGCTGGACGAAGCCGGGGTCAGGGCCGAGGACATACGCGATCTCCAGGACGTGGCCAGGCTCCCCTTCACAGTCAAGAACGACCTCAGGGATCACTACCCCTTCGGGCTCTGCGCGGTCCCGTTCAGGGAGGTGGTGCGCGTCCATGCCTCATCAGGGACCACGGGAAAGCCCATCACAGCGACTTACACCTCAAGGGATCTGGAGGATTGGGCCGAGTGCATGGCGCGGGCCTTGTGGGCCGCGGGTGTCCGACCGGAGGACACCTTACAGGATGCCCATGGGTACGGCCTCTTCACCGGGGGGTTGGGCTTTCTCGGTGGTGCCACCAAGATAGGCTGTGCAGTGATACCGGCGAGCTCCGGGCAGACCGAGCGACAGGTTATGCTCATGAGGGACTTCTCCTCCACGGTATTGTGCGGCACGCCCTCCTATGCCCTGACCATCGCGGAACGGGCAGAGGAGATGAGGGTCGATCTTCGCTCATTGCCGCTTCGTATCGGTGTGTTCGGTGCGGAGCCGTGGAGCGTCGCCATGCGCCAGGAGATCGAAGAGAGGATGGGAATCAAGGCATACGAGGTCTACGGTCTGACCGAGATGGGAGGGCCAGGTGTGGCCTTCAGCTGTGAGGCCCAGGAGGGGCTGCACATCAACGAGGATTATTTCCTCGCAGAGGTCGTGGACCCCGTGACCCTGGAGCCGCTTCCCCTCGGAGAGACAGGTGAGTTGGTCTTTACCTCTCTCCGGAGGCGGGCCATGCCGCTCCTGCGTTTCCGCACCAGGGACATCACCCGTCTTTGGCGAGGACCATGCCCCTGCGGCAGGACCCTGCTCAAGATGGACAAGGTCATGGGGCGCAGCGACGACATGCTCATCATCAGCGGGGTGAACGTCTTCCCTTCTCAGATCGAGTCCTTCTTGCTCGATGTGCCGGAGGTAGAGCCCCATTACCTCTTGATCGTGAGGAAGAAAGGGTACCTGGATCAGCTCATCGTCCAGGTGGAGGCCAACAGAGAGGTCTACGAGGCCGGCCTCGGCAAGAGGGCGGAGGTGGAGGAGAAGATCTCTCAGCATATCCGCGAGGTCGTCGGGATCAGCGTGAAGGTGAATCTCGTGGAACCGAAATCCATAGCCAGGAGCGAGGGCAAGGCCAAGAGGGTCATCGATGAGAGGCCGAGGGGCTGAGCGGTTCGTCGTGGGTGGCCAGTTGGATTTGGATGAGACCTCACCATGACAGGCCACTGGCAGGAGGGATCCTCAGGATCTCCGCGAGCTGTCGGTTGACCGAGTTACAGGGCAAAGGGCCGCCATTTGTGCCGATGCGTATCAGGAGGCGACTCCATGGACTTCATGCAGGAAATAAAGGAGATAGTTGGGGAATCCAACTGCCGCCAGGAGCTCGTGGAGAGGCTTTGTTACTCCCGCGACATGTCGGTCCACGAGGGGATCCCGGAGGCAGTCGTCTTCGCCACCACGACCGAGCAGGTCTCGCGGATCCTCATGCTGGCCGATCAGGAGCGGGTCCCGGTCACCACGAGGGGCTCCGGGACCTCGGTCACAGGTGCCGTGCTCCCTTGCCGCAACAGGGGGATCGTCTTGGACCTGAGCAGGATGAACGCCATACTGGAGATCAACAGGAAGGACGGGTACGCCCGGGTGGAGCCGGGGGTCATATGCAATTCCCTGAACCAGGCCTTGGCCCCCACCCACTTCTTCCCCCCCGACCCTGCCAGCGCCCCCCTTGCCTCCATAGGGGGGATGGTATCCACCAACGCCAGCGGCAACCGCGCTTTGAAGTACGGCACTACCAAGGACTACATCATGGGCCTGGAGGTGGTCCTGGCGGACGGCCGAGTGCTCCGCACCGGATCCAAGGCCAGGAAGACATCGGCTGGCTATGACCTGGTCCACCTGTTCGCCCAAGCCGAGGGGACACTGGGGGTGATCACCGAGGTGACGGTGAAGATACTCCCCATCCCCCCCTATATCGCCTTCGCCCAGGCCTCATTTCCCGATGTGGAGTCCGCGGGAAAGGGGGCGGAGGCGGTCCTCTCATCCGGGATCCCGCTCTCCTCTCTGGAGATCCTGGACAGGACCTCCATAGACGTGGTGAGAAAGACCATGGGCCTGGAGATACCAGGGGAGGTGGGGTGTATCCTCTTTCTGGAGATCGATGGGCACAGGGAAGCGGTGGAGAAACAGATCCAACAGATCGACGAGATGTTCCTGGCCCATGGGTGTATCGACACCCTCTGGTCAGACGATCCCAACAAGCGCATGGCCATGTGGCAGGCCAGGCAAGGCTTGGTCTCCGCCCTCTCCAAGGTCAAGCGCGGCTCTAGGCTCATCCCGCTAGTGGAGGACTTCGGTGTCCCCATAACCCAGATCCCGGCCACCATCAAGGCGATCCAGGCCGTCGGCGCCAAGCACGACTTCCCCATGTGCATCTTCGGTCATGTGGGGGACGGCAACCTCCACGCCGTGATCATAATGGACCCGAGGGACAGTGGCGAGTGGGAGAAGGTCAAGCTCATCGCCCAGGATTTCATCGCCTTGACCAGGGAGTTCCAGGGGACGTTCACCGCGGAACACGGGGTCGGTATGGCCAAGTCCCCATACATCGCGCAGGAGCTGGGGGTCGGCAAGGAGGTGATGGAGGCGATCAAGCACAGCTTGGACCCCAACAACATACTGAACCCTGGGAAGATGGGCTTCTCCGACTCCATAGCCGACATGCTGGAGGAGTTCGCCTTCGAGCCGCTCGTCCAGCACCCTGAGCGAGTGCGAGGGTACGGGGAAAAGGTGGACAATGAGATAATGGCCTGCATCATGTGCGGGTTCTGCCGTAACGGCTGTCCCACGTACGCCGAGCGGCTCCTGGAGTCCGTCAACGCCAGGGGGAGGGTCCTCCTGGCCTACAACATGATGACCGGAAGGCTCGCCCCCTCTGATGAGGTGGCAGAGCGATTCTACGCCTGCACCACTTGCCAGAACTGTCGTCTTGTCTGTCCCGCGGCCATAGAGGTGGGGGAGGTCGTAGAGGCCGCCCGCAGGCGCTTGGTGGAGGCAGGTTACCTTCCGCAGGTGTTCAAGCCGTTGCTGGACAGCATGAGGCAACGGGGCAACCCCTTCGGAGAGGAGGAGGCGAAGCGCACGGAGGTCTACCCGTCTTCGTACAAGGAGCCAGAGGGGGCCCTGGATGTCCTGCTCTATCTGGGATGCGTACCCTCTTACCAGGACGTCAGGATCGTCCCATCGGTCATGAAGCTCATGGACCGGGTGGGGGTGCGCTACGGGAGCCTCGGGGTGAAAGAGCACTGCTGCGGTTACCTCGCCTACCTGGTGGGTAGCATGGACGAGTTCTGCAAATCTATGGAGGCGAACCTCTCCTCTTTTTCGAGGGTCAGCCCTCGAATACTGGTCACCACCTGCGCTGGGTGCTACAAGACCTTCAAGGAGCTGTACCCGCGGTACATGGAAAAAGCCGGACCTCCCATGCCAGAGGTCCTCCATCTGGTGGAATATGTGGAGAGGATGCTGGCCGAGGACAAACTGGATTTCCGCGGGACCTTCCCGGCCAAGGTGGTCTACCATGACCCTTGCGACTTGGGCAGACACATGGGCGTGTACGAACCGCCGCGCAGGGTCCTGCGGGCAGTGCCGGGGGTGGAACTGCTGGAGTTCCCCCTCAACAGGCAACTGGCCAAGTGCTGCGGTGGAGGTGGCGGGCTCAAGGCCTTCGACAACTCCATGAGCGATGAGATGGCTTACAAGAGGGTTCGTCAGGCTGCGGGGATCGGTGCGGAGGTGATCGTCTCGGCGTGTCCATCCTGCAAGAGGTCGCTGCAGGCCGCAGCAGCTCGACTGAAGCGCGAGGACAAGGTCAAGATCCAGGTGATGGACATCACCGAGGTCTTGGCAAAGGCCTTGTGAAATAAAGGGGGTTCCGGGGTGAAGGATGCAGGGATGGAGATCCGGGCCCTGGGTTGTCTCACCCTGCATCATGGATCGTGCATCGTGGGTCATCCCTTTTCTTGAGGGAGGTTGCACATGAGTCGATTGTTGAACGTAGGCGAGGCCCTGAGCATGAACGCTTATCTCTTTCCCGACAAGGTCGGTGCTCGGGACCTGGAGAGATCCATGACCTTCCGCCAGTGGAACGAGAGGGCCTGCCGGCTGGCCAACGGGCTCATGGGACTGGGGCTCCGCAAAGGCGACCGGCTGGGCGTCCTGGCCTACAACTGCGTGGAGTGGATGGAGATCTACGCTGCCGTGGCCAAGGCAGGGATAGTCGCGGTGCCCATCAATTTCAGGCTCCTGGGCCCGGAGGTCTCCTACATAATGGAGAACTCCGAGGCCAAGGCCCTCATCGTCCAGGACGAACTCTTGGACAGGGTCGAGGGCATTCGTCGTGACTTGGGGCTGCCGGACTCCATGTACATCCAGTTCGGGAAGGAAAGGACCATGGCCGGACTGACCGGTTATGAGGAACTCATCGGTCGGGCCTCGGCCGATGAGCCGCAGGTGGACGTGGCCCCTGAGGATACCTGGACCTTCATGTACACCTCAGGGACCACGGGGAAGCCCAAGGGTGCCATACGCTCTCACGAGAGCTACGTCCTCTTCTACCTCATAAACGAGGTGGAGACCGGCTTCACCCGCAACGACACAGGGCTCCTCGTCATGCCCATGTGCCACGTCAACTCGATCTTTTATTCCTTTGTCTTCACCTATTGCGGCGGTGCGGTCTGCGTCTACAACATGAAGAGCTTCGATCCAGAACACCTCCTCGAGACCCTTTCCAAGGAGAGGATAACCTTCACCTCCCTGGTCCCGACACATTACATCATGATGCTCGCCTTGCCGGACTCTGTCAAAGGCAGGCTCAACGTGGATAGCGTCACCAGGCTTCTGATCTCATCCGCCCCTGCCCGCAAGGACACCAAGCTCGCCATCATGGATTACTTCAAGAAATCCCAGTTGTTCGAGGCCTACGGATCCACTGAGGCAGGCCTGGTCACGCTCCTCAGACCCGAAGAGCAGTTCACCAAGCTGGGCTCCATCGGCAGGGAGGTCACGGGCTCCGGAAAGATCAGGCTCCTGGACGAGAAGGCAAACGAGGTCCCCCAGGGGGAGGTGGGAGAGCTCTTCTCGCGCACCCCTTATGCCTTCTCCGGGTACTGGAAGATGCCCGAGAAGACGGCAGAGGCCCTCCGCGGGCCGTACTGCTCCGCGGGCGACATGGCACGAAGAGACGAGGAAGGCTACTACTACCTGGTGGACCGCAAGAGCAACATGATCATCACGGGGGGAGAGAATGTCTACCCGTCGGAGGTGGAGAACCTCCTGGGTGAGCATCCCAAGGTGAAGGACGTGGCCGTCATCGGCGTGCCGCATGACAAGTGGGGGGAGGCTGTCCATGCGGTGGTGATCCTTCATGAGGGCCAGGAGGCCACGGAGAAGGAGATCATGGACTGGTGCAAGGACAAGATAGCTGGATACAAGCGACCCAAGAGCGTATCCTTCATAAGGGAGGAGGAGATGCCGAGGACCGCCACGGGGAAGATCCTCCACCGGGTCCTGAGGGAGAGGTATGCGAAATGATGCATGATGCAGGATTCAGGATGCAGGACAAGGAAGACGGAACTCGCAGGACAGGAGTCAGGGTCCGGGATTGGGAGGGGCTGGTCTTCCCTGGTCCGCGCTGGATCGTGCGTCCTCTACCGGGGACAGCGGCAATGGCTCCAGGGGGCGAGATCCTGGCACCATGACAGGCGGTGAACAGAGCGGGTTCTGGGCTGGGGTGGATGTGGGGGCGGCCACGACCAAGGCGGTGGTGATCGACGGAGCCAGAGCCATTCGCGGGCGTCACGTCCAACGCTCCGGAGTGGACTACACGGCCGGAGCCAGGGAGTCGTTCATGGAGGCCCTTCGCAGCGCAGCGGTCCAGGAGGGACAGGTGGCCGGGGTCGTCTCCACCGGGTATGGGAGACGAAATGTCCCCTTTGCTGAGCATTCCAGGACAGAGATCGGCTGCCACATGAAGGGTTGTCATCACCACTACCCGCACGCGGCCACCATCGTCGACATAGGCGGACAGGACTGCAAGGTCATCCACATGGATGGACTCGGGAGGCGCACCGGCTTCAAGATGAATCGCAAGTGCGCAGCCGGCACAGGCGCCTTCCTGGAGGAGATCGCCCTCAGGCTCGGCCTGGAAGTCTCGGCCCTGGATCCGCTGGCGAGGCGCTCCACCAAGGAGATAAGGATCGGGGCCTATTGCACGGTGTTCACATCCACGGAGATCCTAACCTTGATCCGCAAGGGAGAAAAGGTAGAGGACATAGTTCGCGGAGTCTTCGACTCGGTGGTCCAGCGGATCATGGAGATGGACACCCTCGTCGGGACTGTGCTGCTCACGGGCGGGGTGGTGCAGCACAACCCCATCCTCTCGGAGATCTTGGGCCAGCGGCTGGGAAATAGGGTCATGGTCCCGCCCGAGCCTCAGCTCATGGGGGCGTTCGGGGCTGCCCTCTATGCCATGGAGCTGAGCCAACCAGGGCCCTCACAAGGGCACAACGGGGAAAAGGGATGAATGTAGAGGAGAGGAAACAGGGCCGGGAGATCCGCTCCACCGCCGAGCTGAGGCGCGTCATGGCCGAGCACTTCCTGGCGCTGGACCAGGCCTCCAAGAAAGGGGAGCCAAAGATCGCCTGGTGCACCAGCGTGGGGCCAGCCGAGCTCCTGAGGGCCATGGGTTTCCTGGTCTACTTCCCTGAGAACCACGGGGCGGTCTTGGGTGCGAGCCGAAAGGCCATGGACTACATCCCAGTGGCCAATGCCGCTGGTTACTCGCCGGACATCTGCTCCTATCTCACCAGCGACGTGGGGGCCTACCTCCAAGGGGAGACCCCGCTTTCCCGAAGCTACGGGATATCCGCGGTGCCTAGACCCGACGTATTGGTCTACAACACCAACCAGTGCAGGGACGTGCAGGACTGGTTTCACTTCTATGGGAGGGAATTCGGGGTACCTGTGGTGGGGATCACCTCCCCTAGGGCGGTGGAGGAGCTCTCCGAGGCCCACGTGGAGGATGTGTCACTTCAGATGCAGGGCCTGGTACCGGTCCTGGAGGGGGTCTCCGGCCGACCCTTCTCAATGGACGAACTGAGGCGTGTGGTGGGCCTCTCCAGGCGCTGTTCAGACCTCTGGGGAGAGGTCCTGGATACGGCCAGGGCCGTCCCATCCCCATGGACCTTCTTCGACCATACGATCCACATGGGGCCAGCCGTGGTGGCCAGGGGGACACAGGAGGCCGTGGATTATTACGAGCTGCTGCTGGGGGAGCTGAGGGAGCGCCTCGAGCAAGGCTCCGCAGCGGTGCAGGGGGAGCGACACAGGCTCTACTGGGAGGGAATGCCCATATGGGGGAAGCTCAGGGAGCTCTCCAACCTGTTCATAGGTCTTCGTTCCTCCGTCGTGGCCTCCACGTATTGCAACTCCTGGATCTTCAAGGCCTTCGATCCCGACGATCCCTTCCGGAGCATGGCCAGGGCCTACACAGATATCTTCATCTGTCACTCAGAGGCCTGGAAGGAGCGGTACATCGAGGGGATGGTGGAGGCCTTCGAGGTGGACGGGATAGTATTCCATGACGCCAAGACGTGCCCCAACAACTCCAACAGCCGCTATGGGATGCCCCAAAGGCTCCAGAGCCGAATGAACATCCCTTGCCTGGTCATCCAGGGAGACCTAAACGACCTGCGCTGCTACTCCGAAGAACAGGCCCGGACCAACATCGAGGCATTCGTGGAGCAGTTGGAGGAGGCCTGAAACAGGGCTCGGTGGGCGAGTGCCGGCAGGATCTGGAGTCATTTGGGCTGTGGAGGTCTTGGGACACCTCGTGGATGGACTAAGGGGCCAGGCAACAGGTCGCGGCCAGGGAAGGGCACCCCTAGGGAGTGCGAGGTCCGAGAGGCAGATCGTCCTTGGCCTTCCGGGGCCTCGATCCCCCGACGATCACAAGGCTCCCGGTCGTTTCGCCCAGAGTCATGACCCTATCTGCACTCAGGTCCTTCGCCGGAGACAGATCCTCCGTGAGGCGCCAAGATCCCCCTTGGGGTGAATGTCCCCCAAACCCGACCCCCAATAGACCATAGACACCACTCCCCCTGGGTTGGGACAACTCCCCTCACACGAACACGCACCAGCCCTTGGGCCGTCGACAGCGCGAATGGCTCGGCTGCCAGGGATTTCCATCACTGAGGTTCGAGGTATGGGGACGTTCGGGGATCGTCTTGGTGAGGGGCCCAGGCAATACTGTGCCCTTGTGATGGCAGGGGCGGCCCAAGGCCCGATTTGATGGATAATGGGTTGGGGTGTCGGCACTGGGTCGAGATCGAGAGGCGTATCGATCTTGCTGGAGGACCTTGGGATCGTCCGCTCTTGAAGAGGTTTTTTTGGGGTTGACAAGGGAGGGCGTTTTTGATACAAGCTGAACCCGATTCATTCCCGTTGCCGTTGTAGCTGTCGACTCTCTCGCTGCGTTGCGGAGCTCCTGTCCACCTTCAAGCGGAGTGACAGAGGCCTCAGAGGCCTCGCGGTGGATCTTGCCTTGCACCTCTGTTCCTCCAGAGGGCTTGACTCCGAAGAAGGGCCTTGGGCCTGATCTGGCCGTGAAGTTGGTTGCCCTGATCGGGACCGTGGCCCTGGCAGGAACAGTGGACAGGAGTTGTGAGGCCGTCTGTCTCACATGCCCAAAAAGGGAGGGGATGAGGAGAGTGGAGAGGTCTGTGGCGGATACGATCCCCAAGCTCCTCCTGTGGCGAGTCCGCCAGCACGGGGACACCATCGCCATCAGGGAGAAGGACTACGGGATCTGGCTTTCGTACAGTTGGAAGGCCTACCTGGAGAACGTCAAGAAATTCGCATTGGGCCTGGCAGCCCTCGGTCTGAAAAGAGGCGACAAGCTCAGCGTCATCGGCGACAACCGGCCCCAGGGCTACTGGGCCCAGGTGGCCGCACTCTGCCTGGGGGCCATCCCTGTCCCCTTGTACCAGGACGCCATAGAGAAGGAGTTGGAGTACATCATCGAACACTCGGGCGCCAGGTTCATCGTGGCAGAGGATCAGGAACAAGTGGACAAGATGCTGGCCCTCAAGGAAAAGGTCCCCACCATGGAGTGGATCATCTACGACGACCCGAGGGGGCTCAGGAATTACAGGCAACCGTTTATCAGGGGGTTCACCGCGGTTCAGGAGCTGGGCGTGCAATTCGAGCGGGAACATCCGGGGTTCTTCGAGGAGGAGGTGGAGAAGGGAAGGCCCGAGGACGTGGCCCTGATCCCTTACACCTCGGGCACCACAGGGAACCCGAAGGGTGTGGTGCTGAGCCATGCCAATCTCCTGACCAACGTGAGGCTCCTCCTTCAGGGCGAGGAGTACCGACCCTCAGATCAGCTCATGGCCTACCTGCCCATGGCCTGGATAGGGGACAGCATCTTTTCCTTGGTCATGCTCTTCGAGGTGGGCCTGACGGTCAACTGTCCGGAGGCCGCCTCCACTGTCATGCGCGATATGCGGGAGATAGGCCCCACCGTCATGTTCTGCCCACCGAGGATCTGGGAGAACATCCTCACCTCCATCCAGGTCAAGATGGAAGACGCCTCCTGGATAAAGAGGAAGATGTTCCATTACTTCGTGGATGTGGCTGCACGCGCCTCCGGTTCCCAACTGGCCCACAGGAGGGTCTCCCCATGGCTTCGCCTCCTCCGTGCCCTGGGCGAACTGTTGGTCTACGCACCCCTTAGGGACAACCTGGGGATGGGAAATATACGATACGCGTACACGGCCGGGGCCGCCCTGGGCCCCGAGGTGTTCCAGTTCTATAGGTCCATCGGGGTGAATCTCAAGCAGGTCTACGGTCTGACGGAATCCAGTGCCATGTGTACCTTTCAGCCGGATGAGGACGTCAAGCTGGATACGGTCGGTATCCCAGCGGCGGATGTGGAGATAAGGGTGAGCGAAGGTGGCGAGGTCCTCATCAGGAGCCCCGGGGTATTTCAAGGCTACTACAAGAACCAGGAGGCCACCTGCGAGACCCTGGTCGGGGGGTGGTTGCACACAGGTGATGCGGGGATCGTGGACAGGGACGGCCACCTGAAGATCATAGACCGGGCCAAGGACGTAAGCACACTGGCCAATGGGACCATATTCGCACCTCAGTACATAGAGAACAAGTTGAAGTTCAGCCCGTACATAAAGGAGGCGGTCACGGTCGGACAGGGGAGGGAATGGGTGGCAGCCATGATCAACATCGACATGGAGGCCGTGGGGAATTGGGCGGAACGCAGGAGCATCGGATACACCTCCTACACCGACTTGTCTCAGAAGCCAGAGGTCTACGAACTCATCTACAAAGAGGTCGGCAAGGTGAATGCGAGCCTGTACGCCGAGGAACAGCTCAGAGGTGCCCAGATAAGGAGATTCTTGATCCTTCACAAGGAGCTCGACCCGGACGATGCCGAGATCACGCGGACGCGCAAGGTAAGGAGGCGATTCATCGCCCAGAAATACGCGGATCTCATCGAGGCCCTGTACTCGGACAAGGCCGGTGTGGACGTGGAGGCCAAGGTAACGTACGAGGATGGAAGGACAGCGCTCATCAGGGCCTATTTGAAGATCCGCGATGTGGAGGTCCTGCAATAGAGGTCATGGACGCTAAGGGAGAAGAGATCCAGAGGCGCTCGGACGGCCCCCCCTTGCTGGAGGCCCAGAACGTCCACATGATGTTCGGCGGGCTGATGGCCCTCCATGGTGTGAGCCTGCAGATAAAGAAGGGGGAGATCCTGGCAGTCATAGGGCCTAATGGGGCCGGAAAGACTACCTTGATCAACATATTCAGCGGGGTTTATCACCCCAACCCTGGCCGAATCCTCTTCGATGGCATGGATCGTACCACCATGCCGCCTCATCACGTGGCTGCCCTCGGCATCGCCAGGACCTTTCAGAACGTGGCCCTGTTCAAGGGGATGTGCGTCTTGGACAACATCATGGTGGGAAGGCACCTCCACATGAGAAACGGATTCTTCTCCCAGGGCCTTTACTGGGGCCTGGGTCAGAAGGAGGAGATCAGGCACAGGGAGTTCGTGGAGTGGATCATAGACTGGCTGGAGATCGAGCACATCCGCAAGACCCCTGCGGGCATGCTTCCTTATGGTCTCCAGAAACGGGTGGAGCTCGGCAGGGCCCTGGCCGCTGAACCCAAGCTGCTGCTCTTGGACGAGCCCATGGCCGGCATGAACCTGGAAGAGAAGGAGGACATAGCCCGCTTCATCCTCGACGCCAACGAGGAGTTGGGCACCACCATATGCTTGGTGGAACACGACATGGGGGTGGTGATGGACATATCCGACCGAGTCGTGGTCCTGGACTACGGCCAGAAGATCGCCGATGGCACCCCTGAGGAGATCCGAAAGGATGACAGGGTAATAAAGGCATACTTGGGGAGCGCTGGGCGATGACCCTGGACCGAGCCACCAGGGAGGGTGCGCCTGGGGCGCCGGAGGGTGACCTATACAGGGCGTAGGAGAGATCAACTCATGGCCTTCTTCATGGAGGTATTGATCAGCGGTTTGCTGGCCGGGGTGATGTACTCCCTGGTCGCCTTGGGATTCGTGATGATCTACAAGGCCTCGGGGGTCTTCAACTTCGCACAGGGGGCCATGGTGCTGTTCGCGGCACTGACCTGCGTGTGCCTGTCCGAGAGGTTCATGCCTTTCTGGGCAGCATCCCTTCTGACCCTCGGGGTGATGGTCCTCGTGGCTACAGGCATCGAAGGCATCGTCCTTCGGCCATTGGTGGCCAGACCGCCCATCATCCTCTTCATGGCCACCATCGGCCTGGCCTTTTTCCTGGAGGGACTGGGGCAGGCCATATGGGGGACTGAGGTGCACGGCATCAACATAGGGATACCGGACAATCCACTGCCTTGGCTGATGCAAAAGGGCCTGATGATAAGCCAGTTCGACTTGGCCGCGGCCATCATCGCCGGCATCCTGGTGGCTGTCCTCGTCTTCTTCTTCCAGAAGACCCGAACAGGGAGGGCCCTCAGGGCTGTCTCCGATGATCATGAGGCGGCCCTCTCGGTGGGCATCCCCCTCAGATGGATATGGGGTATCACCTGGGGCATAGCCGGTTTGATCGCCTTGGTGGCCGGTATCATGTGGGGGACCAGGCTGGGGGTCCAATACAGCCTCTCCCTCATCGTCCTCAAGGCCCTGCCTGTGCTGATCCTCGGGGGCCTGGACAGCATCACAGGGGCCATCGTGGGAGGGCTGATAATCGGGGCCAGCGAGAAGCTTGCCGAGGTCTATCTGGGTCCCCTGGTAGGGGGAGGCATAGAGAACTTCTTCCCCTATCTCTTGGGGGTGCTGTTCCTCTGGTTCCGACCGTACGGGCTCTTTGGCCGGGAGATCATCGAGAGGGTATGAGGGATGACTGACTCCCGACTACGGTCAGCCTTGTCGCGGCCAAGGCCACACTAGGGCATTTTCCTGAATCTTCAGGACAGGGCGGGGTGCGATCCCATGATCTACAGGGAATGCGGGGTATTCAAGGCGACATACAAGGAGGACATGGCCATCTTCCCCATCCCCTTGGACAGGTGGGGGGTAGGGGCGATCGTCATTGCGGCGGTGGGGCTGGTCCCTTTGGTGGCCAACGACTACTGGCTGGGGAGCATCCTGATCCCCTTTCTCATTTACTCCCTGGCCACCCTAGGGCTCAACCTCCTCACCGGTTACGCTGGCCAGTTGTCCCTGGGGCATGCGGCCTTCATGGCAGTGGGGGCATATACCGCCTTCAACCTGTCATCCAGGCTGGCCCTC
>CAZOXN010000002.1:0-26116 GCA_964583655.1 uncultured Desulfarculaceae bacterium
GCTCTGTTGGCCATCTGCGGGCAAAGCGAGATCGAGGCTCGAGTCATTCAAGTGCCCAACACCTATCGCTTTCGACCCCCGAGCCCCCTTTGAACGCCTTGTACCTTGACACGGCTGCCCATATCCCATATAGAATTGGAGCAGCAAAGGCGTATCGGATGCAACCCAGTGACCGCAATGGCGTTTTGTGAGTGTGGCCCCGATCGAGTGGATCGGGCGGACATCGTGGTGGGGATCCCTCCAGTCGGTCGCGGCCATGTGCTTTCCCACTGTGTTCAGCAGGCTGACCTCGGGCTTCGACTCTACTTCCCCGACGAGAAGGCCGTTATCATCCATTCGGACCATGATCCCGACGGCGAGGCCGCCAACTCCTTCTCGGTCACCAAGACTCAGACGCCAAGGCTTTTTCTCCTGCCTGGGACGGGTGTCACCGGCAAGGGGGCGATCCTGAGGGGCGTCTTCAGGAAGGCCCGTGATTTGAGGGCGCGAGCATGCCTCATCCTCGACGGGAATTCCAAGGGGGTGAGCCCGAAATGGATGCGCAATCTCGGGGAGCCCCTGTTCAATGGCTTTGGTTTCGTGGCGCCCCTGTACATGGCCCATCGATGGAACTCCCCTCTCACCGATCACGTGGTATATCCCCTCACGCGTGCCCTTTATGGAAGGCGCGTGAGGCAACCCTTGGGCGGTAGTTTCGGGATATCCGGACAGTTGGCTGGGATCTATGCAGAGCACGGTCTGTGGGACCATAACGTGGCCAACGCCGGTATCTACGTTTGGATGACCACATTGGCCATCTGCCAGGAGGTCCGCATCTGTCAGTCGGTCCTGGGCAGGCCCAAGAGCGGAGAGCAAAACGGTCCGAACGAGGAATCCCCTGCCTTGTTCAACCAGGCGGCCGCCACACTGTTCTCCATGATGTCCCATCTCTCTTCTTTCTGGAAGAAGGTGCGATGGAGCAGGCCCACGGCCGTATTCGGGCTTTGCCCTGGCGAGCCGGAGCTACCGCACTCCATGGAGCCTGTGAGGACAGAGGCGGAGCCGGCAGCGGAGCTCGACCTAGACTCCCATCATGAACTGTGGGAGAGGGTCCTCGGGCCAGCGAGCCTGAGCGGACTCCACGAGGTTCTGGGGATCTTCCCCTCTCGTCTGGAGTTCCCCCCGGAGCTGTGGGCCAAGATACTGTTCGATTATGCGGTTGCGCATCACAGGGGCCTGGTGGGGCAGGAGGAGCTTTTGAGTTCATTGATTCCGCTGTATCATCTGAGGAGAGGGGCATTTTTGCGGCAGGTGCAAGGGGTCCCTTCCTTTCATGCAGAGGAAAACCTGGAGAGAGAGTGCATGGCCTTCGAGGAGTCCAAGAACTATCTGACCGAGAGATGGCGCGAATAGCGCGTTGCTTGGAAAGGGGCGCGGGATGGCAAAGATACTCATCGTCGATGACGAAGAACACATCCGCATGTTGTACCAAGTGGAGTTGGAGGACGAGGGATACGAGGTCAGCACTGCTGCCGATGGGTACAAGCTCCTGGAGAAGATCGAGCGTGACCGTCCGGATCTGGTCCTGCTGGACATAAAGATGGCTGGTTATAACGGATTGGACCTCCTTCAGGAGATAAGGAACCGTTTTTATGATCTGCCCGTCATCCTGTGCTCAGCTTACGACTCCTTCAAGAGGGACATGAAGTCCATAGCCGCCGATTTCTACGTGGTCAAGTCCTCGGACCTGACCCAGCTAAAGAAGACCATAGCCATGGCCCTCGAGGGGACCACCTCGTCGTCCGCATAGATCGGCCTTGCCAGCCTCGCAGGAGGGCTGGGGAGCAATCCCGAGAAACCCTGCACTTCTGCCCTACGTCGATGGATCCTCAATGGATAGGAATCTAGGCGGAGGCCCTCGCCCCCGAGTCGTTATCCGAGGCTGATCCAGCCATGTCCAAGGTTTTTCATTTGACATTTACTTCGCACTGATATAGATAGTCGTAGCAGAGTGAATTCAAAGGGGTTTCTTAGACCTGCCGGCACGATAGGGAAACGGCGAGGGAGTGCTTCACCATGGCATCGAGGCGGGTCGTGATCACCGGGATCGGGGTCCTTGCCCCCAACGGGGTGGGCAAGGATGCTTTTTGGACCGCGCTCAGGGAAGGGAAGTCCGGGGTAAGGGAGATCACGCTCTTCGAGACCACGGGTCTGCCCACGAATGTAGCCGGTGAGGTCGTAGACTTCGAGCCTCGGGACTTCATGCCTGCCAGGTTGGCCAAAGAGAGAGGAAGGACCTCCCACTTCGCCATCGCGGCGAGCCGACTGGCCATGGAGGACGCTGGGCTTACTCCGGGCCATTATGCCCCGGAGAGAGTCGGACTCAATGTGGGCATGACATTCCCTGCCATGGATCAAGTCCAGTACCATATCCACAGGACCTTCATAGCAAAAGGCGGGGAATTGCCGCGAGAGGCCTATCCCATGTACACTGCCGTGTCCCCTAACATGGCCACTCTCGATATCACGGAGATTTTGGGGATCTCTGGGACGAGGATTACCTTGGCCAACGCCTGTTCTTCTGGGGCCCTTGCCATAATCCATGGGTACAGAGAGATAAAGGCTGGGAAGGCCGAGGCGTATCTGGCAGGTGGACTCGATGCCTGCCTCACCTATCACATGTACGCCGCCCTCATCGCCTCTGGGTTCCAGGTGGTCAGCTCCCTCCCGGCTGAGAGGATCAGCAGGCCCTATGATAGAAAGAGGGAGGGTGCCATCTGCTCAGAGGGGGCCGCCTTTGTCGTCCTGGAGGAGTTGCACTGCGCTGAGAGAAGAGGGGCAGCACCATATGCCGAGATATTGGGTTCCGGGGAGAGCTTCGAGAGACCGAGCCAGAGGGAGGTCGCTGTCAGGAGGGGATTGGCCCATTCCATGAGGTTGGCCTTGGATGATGCTGGCCTCTCTCCCTCCGATGTGGATTATGTGTGCTCTCATGGCCCCTCCCTCATCACGGTGGACGAGATGGAGACTCTGGCCATCAAGGACGTCTTCGGCAAGGCCGCGTACTCCATCCCCGTGAGCTCCATAAAGTCCATGATCGGCAATCCCATGGCTGCTTCCGGGCCCATGCAGGTCATCGCAGCCCTTATGGCCATGAATCAATCGGTGGTGCCGCCCACCATAAACCTCGATTTCCCTGACCCTGTATGCGATCTCGATTATGTCCCCAATGCGGCAAGGAGGAACCGTGTGGAGATCTCCCTGGTGGACTCTCACGGGCTTGACAACATGGACGTGTCGATAATACTCGCAAGGTGTGACCATTGACGACCTGTCCGCATGTCGCATAACTTACCATTAGTACTCACCGGCGCAGTTCATCTCCTGCTGGCGTTTTATGTCCTCTCTAACAACCCCAGGAGTATGGTAAATGTCTCCTTTTTTGTGCTCATAATTCTGAACGTGGTTTACTCTTTCTTGCTGTTCTTGTTCATGAGCTTTCCCTATTTTTACGATAAACTGTACTTGCTGAAACTTCTTTATGCGATACCGGCTATGACCCCTGTTGCATTCTATGCTTTTTGCAGGATGTTTCCCCAGGGTGACTCATATGCCTCTTTCAGAAAAGCCATGGCACCACATCTCGTTTCTGCCGCCTTTTTCTTCGCGATATCTTTTACGGACCTGATACTGAAGTCGACCACCATGACCCGGTGGGGGATCAGGCCTGTCTATGGGCCCCTATTCCCTCTTTACGTATCATATTTCGCGCTGTACCTATTGCTCGGCTTTCTGGCACTGCTGGTAAAGAGGCGGCAGGTGAGGGGAATCGAGAGGACCCAGATCGATTACGCCCTCTTGGGCACCATCTTTCCTTTCCTATTGATCGTCATTGCCGTCCTGATCCTCCCCTTGTTGGGTATAAGACAACTGAGCCAGTCCGGCCCCCTGTTCAGCATCATCACGGTGGTGACCATCAGTTATGCCATCATCAGGCACAGGTTCATGGATGTGCAGATCGTCTTGAGGAGCTTCCTCGTTCACTTGGTGTTGGGAACCGCCCTGGCCGTTGTCATCACCGGCTCGTTTCTGATCTTGAGGGCCCTGTTCTTGCACTACGACATCTCCTCCGTGGTACTCGGGGGAGTGGTCCTCTCCGCTGTGATATCCATCATCGTGCAGCCACTGAAGGGGCTCGTGGAGAGGGCGGTGGATCATTACGTCTTCAAGGGAAGGAGAGATTACCAAAGGGCCGTGAGGGCCTTCAGTCGCGACCTGGCAAACCTCCAGGACCTGCGCACCATGAAGGACTTTCTTGTGCAGCGGCTGGTGGAGACCATGCAGGTCAAAAGCGGAGATCTCGTCCTGTTCGAGAAGGGCAATCCCGGGAATGGCTCCAATGCTTGCGGTCACTGGGACCATCAGTCCATCGCGGGTGGGAGATCCTCGCAGATCGTCGGGGCCATGCTGGCTAGGGGAGAGGTGCTGGTCAAGGATGAATTGAGGCGTCTGCTCCTCCCCGGTGACTACAAGGAGGTTGCGCAGATATTCTCGCAGCACAATGCCTCGGTCCTCATTCCTCTCATCGTGCAGGGCCGCTTCGCTGGTTTCATAAGCCTTGGGGAGAAAACAACGGGTGACATCTTCTCCGTGGAGGACATCAACTTCCTGTCCACACTTGGAAACCAGGCAGCGGTTGCCATTCAGAACGCTATGCTCTATAACGAGATCCTTGAGATCAAGGACTACAATGAGAACATCCTGGAACAGATGACAAACGGGATCATCACCGTGGACCGTGCCATGTGCGTCACCACCTTCAACAAGAAGGCAGTGGATATCACTGGGATCCCAAAGGAGGATGCCCTCGGGAGGCCGGGGCAACTCGTCCACCCAGAGATGGCCCAGCTCTTGAGAGAGACCCTGCAAGAGAGGCGGGCCTTCTCCAACGTGGAGCTAGTCGTGCCCAGGGAAGACGGGACCCACACACCCATCAGCGTCTCCACCACTTCCTTGCGGGAGCCCACTGGGCGCACCATCGGTGCATTGGCCGTGTTCACGGATCTTACGGACATAAAGGTCTTGGAGGGGGAGGTCAGGAGGGCAGAGCGTTTGGCCACCATAGGGACCCTGGCCGCCGGCATGGCCCACGAGATCAAGAACCCTCTGGTATCCCTCAAGACCTTCTCCCAGTTGCTCCCCATCAAGTACGACGACCCTGAGTTCAGGGATGTCTTCTCCAAGATCGCCTCGCAAGAGGTGGACAGGATCAACAATATCGTAGAGCAGCTCCTCCGTTTCGCTCGGCCAGCCAAGCCGATCTTCCTCCCCATCGACGTGCACCAGCCGATTGAGGAGACCCTACTCCTCCTGGCCAACGAGATCTCCAGGAGGAAAGTGACGGTGACGAAGAGTTTCGCCGGCAAGGATCTCCTGATCTTCGCTGACAACGAACAACTCAAACAGGTGATGATCAACGTCATCTTCAACGCCTTGGAGGCGACCGCAGGGGTGGACCATCCCAGGCTCACCATCGAGACCGGTGTCGTGCCTCGCAGGGGGGGTACCAGGCCTTTCCCAAGGTTACCGGAAGGGTATGCGGCGTCAGGTCAGGAGGTGGTCGTCACCATACAGGACAATGGCATAGGCATCGCCGAGGATGACCTGAAGCACATCTTCGACCCCTTCTTCACCACCAAGGAGATGGGACATGGATTGGGGCTCTCCATCGCCCACGGTATCATCAAGGAACATATGGGAACGGCCGTGGTTCAGAGTTGGCCCGGTCGGGGCACGACTTTCTCCGTCTCCTTCCCCGTGATCGAGCGCAGGCAGGGACAATGGAAGGATCTCCAACATGAAGTTCTTGCTGATCGTCTCCAGTGAAAACAGCGTCCAGGAATCCCTGAGGATGATCCTGAAGGAGGATTTCTACGTCCTCCTGGCCAGAACGGGAAGCGAGGCCTTGATGATGATGACCCAGCATCCTGTGGACGTAGTCTTGCTGGACACGAACCTGCCGGATTACAAGGGGCTGAGTCTCATCGAGAAGGTACGGGAGATCTCCGAGGTCGTCCCCTTGGTGATCATCTCCTCCACCAGAGGGCCTGGGCCCCTGGGGGACATGGAAAACGGTTACTGTGAGATCCTGGTCAAGCCTTTCGAGAGGGACGAGGTCCGATGGGTGGTGAACAAGGCCCTCTACCACAGGCGATTGCTCAGGGAGCTGGAGCTGGCCAAGGGAAGGGGGGAGCCGGAGAGGGAGGTGAAATATGCCCTGGCACAGGCCCAGGAGATCCCTCCGTATCCGATGCATGTCGGTTCCCTTTACCCATCCGGACGGGAGCTCTTCGGTCTCCATTATGCCATGAAGGACTTCTTCAAGGCCCTGACCCATACCACCGACCTGGAGCGCCTCCTGGATTTCATCCTGCATGCCGTGGCAGAGCTCTTTCAGGTCAACAAGGCGTCGGTGTCACTCTTCGAGTCCTCCCAGTACCAGTTCCGGGTCAGGGCGGCCCTGGGTCTAGATGAGGCGAGACTGGCCAACCTGGTCTTCAGGGCCAGTGAAGGGCTCCCAGCTTGGTTCCTCAGGTACAACAGGATATTGCGCAAGGAGGAGATCGAGCGAGACGCCTTTTCCAAGGAGGCAACTCTTCTCAACGACCAACTCGATGCCCTGGACGCCAAGATCTCCGCCCCTCTCCTGACCAAGGGAAAGCTCGTCGGTATCATCAGCTTGGGCAACAAGGTCACTGGGAAGACCTTCTCCGAGGCCGACGTGGAGCTCCTCTCCATGATCTCCAACTACACGGCCATGGCCATCGAGAACTCGCTCCTGTACCGCGAGATCTCCTTGCAGAAGAGCTATAACGAGAACCTCCTGAAGAACATCGCCAGCGGGGTGGTAGCCATCGATACCAGGGGGCGAGTCACCACTTACAACCCGGCGGCTGCCAGGATCATCGGGGTGTCCAGGCAGGAGGTGTTGGGCAAGGCGGTCCAGAAACTCGGGTCCGTCTTCGCGGACATACTCCTCAGGACCGTCGAGGGCAATGAGATATTCACTCGTTACGAGGTCCCTCATCCCATGACCAAGGCCCCTCTGGGCGTGAGCACTTCGCTGCTTCGAGACGAGACCAACCGCGTCAAGGGCGCGGTCATGGTCTTCACGGACCTCTCCGAGACCAAGGAGTTGGAGGCCAAGACCAGAGATCTGGAGCGCCTACGGTTTTGGAGCACCCTTGCCAACCGCATGGCACAGGAGATCCGCAATCCACTGGTAGCGGTCAAGACCTTCGCCCAGTTGCTCCCGGAGCGGTATGACGACGAGGAGTTCCGCAACGAATTCTACCGGGTCGTCACCGGGGAGGTGGATCGACTCAACAGGATCACCGAGAGCCTTCTTGAGCTCGCCCAACCGAGAGAGACGCGCTTCGAGAAAGAGGACGTCAACGCCCTTGTGCACTCCCTCCTCCAGGCCAAGATGGATCAGATGAGGTCCCAGAACACCAGGCTCATCTCCCATATCTCCTCTGAGCCCATGTATATCAAGATGGACAGGGCGAGCCTGACGAAGGCCATCGCGCACATCGTAGACAACAGCTTGGAGGCCATGCCGGACGGGGGAAAGCTCAAGGTCAAGACCCAGAGGATCAGCTTGTTCTCCCTCAACGGACGACCCGTCCCCCTCAAGAACGCCAAGGAGTGGGTGGAGATAGAGATCGAGGACACGGGAAGGGGGATCGCGGAGGAGAACCTGGAGGAGATCTTCTCCCCGTTCTTCACAACCAAGATCAAGGGAATGGGCTTCGGCCTTCCCATTGCCCAGAGGATCGTACAGGACCACAGGGGAAAGATCGAGGCGGAGACTACGGAGGGAAAGGGCAGCAAGTTTCGCATCTTCCTACCCTTCGACTTCGAGCCGGAACCCGCCCCTGCTTTCTCCAATTGTGCGGGCTCTTGAGGTCGCAGAAATGGAAAGGGCTAACATACTCGTGGTGGACGACGAGCTGGGCCCGCGGGAGGCCCTACGCATGATCCTGAAGGACGATTACCGGATCTTCTTTGCCACCAATGGTCTGGAAGCGGTGGAGCACACCAAGAATCAGCCTCCGGACCTTGTGATCATGGACATGAAGATGCCCGTCATGGACGGACTGCAGGCCCTGAAGCGCATCAAGGAGATAAACCCTTATATCTCCGTGCTCATGGTCACGGGCTATGGAACCATCGACACGGCTGTGGAGGCCATGAAGATCGGCGCCATCGACTACATCACAAAACCGTTCGACAGTTTCTCCATACTCCAGAAGGTCAAGGGCGCCCTTGAGGAGAACAAGAAGAAGATCGAAGCGCAACAGATGCTTCTACAGATCCAGGACGCCAGCGACAAACTGACCCAGCAGCAGGAGGATCTCCAGAAGCAGGTCATACAACTGTCAAAACTCTCCTCTATAGGGATGCTCGCACAGGGCATAGCCCACAACCTCAGCTCCCCCCTATTGATCATCCTCGGACGCGCGGAATTGATGAAGGAGAAACTCGTTCAGTTCAGGATGAAGCTGGAATCGTTGTCCAAGGACTCGGCGGTGATTGATCCGAACGAGGCTTCACTATTGTTCAGAGAGTACGACCAAAACGTGAAGGATACGGAAATAATCATCGAAAACGTCGTAAAGCTCACCGAGATCATAAAGAACATGATGCAAAAGAGCAGGCAAGACCAGGCGCAGGACCCACAGCTCCTTAATCTCTCGGACATCCTCAGGCAGGAGCTCAAGTTCCTGGAGGCGGACCTCTTCTTCAAACACAACGTGGAGAAGCAATACAGCCTTGCCCCGGATCTGCCTCTGATCAGGGGTGTCTATTCGGATTTCTCTCAGGCCTTCCTCAACATCATCAGGAACTCCTTAGACGCCATGTTCGAAGCGGATCCCAGGAAGCTCACTGTGGCGACTTACCATGATGAGCGATTCGTTTACGTCTCGTTCAACGACACGGGTTGCGGTATACCGGAGGAGCACCTGGAAAAGATCTTCGAGCCCTATTTCACGACGAAGAAGGGGATGGAGGGAGGCAACAGGCCAGTGGGCACTGGACTGGGACTCCACATGGTCAAGATCCTCATGGAACCGTACAAGGCGACCATAGACGTTAGAAGCAAGCCGGGCAATACCACCTTCGTCTTCAAGATCCCTTACGGGCTCTAGAGATGCTCGGACAGGATCTCCCTCTTGAGAGGTCTTCCCATGAGGTCGCTCACCGCTGAGGTCGGGTCCTTCCCCTCGTAGAGCACCATGTAGACCTCTTCGGTAATAGGCATATCGATACCGTGGACTTGGGCCAAACGGTAAAGCGACCTCGTCGTCCGAACGCCTTCTGCTATGCCCTTCATGCCCCTTGTTATGTCGTGGAGCTTCTCGCCCATGCCGAGGCGGAGGCCGACCGTCCTGTTTCTGCTAAGATCGCCGGTGCAAGTCAAGATCAAATCGCCCAGACCGGACAACCCGGTGAAGGTCATGGGCTTGGCGCCCATCCGAACACCGAGTCTCATCATCTCGGTCAACCCCCTGGTCATCAAGGCAGCCCTCGCGTTCATCCCGAATCCCAGGCCGTCGCTGATCCCCACGGCGATGGCCATCACGTTCTTGGCCGAGCCTCCCAACTCGGTGCCAATGACGTCGTCATGTGCATATATCCGGAATCTTTCGGAGGAAAAGAGCTGCTGCAATCTCATGGCCAAGCCGACGTCCTCTGAGGCGATGGTGACGGCAGTGGGCGAGCCCGAGACGACCTCTTTGGCGAAGCTGGGTCCGGAGAGGACCGCGAACGGGACTTCCCCGAGCACAGAGCGCACGACCTGGGACATGGTCATGAGGGAGTCGTTCTCGATCCCTTTGGTAGCTGACACCACCACATGGCGTCCCTCCACGAACCCCTTCAGATCTGCTATGACAGAGCGGAATGCGTGAGACGGGATCACCAACAAGAGGCACTCGCCTCGCGAGGCAGTCTCCTGAAGGGAATTCGTGACACGGATGCCATCGCTGATCCTCACCCCTGGCAAATAGAACGCATTGACCCTCTCCTCAAGCATCGTCCTGAAGAGATCTTCCTCGAAAACCCACAGGGTCACCTCGTGTCCGAGCCCGTGCAGATAGAGGGCCAGGGTTGTTCCCCAACTCCCCGCGCCGACGACCCCAACCTTCATGATCACGATGGACCTCAACTCCTAGTCGCTCTCAACCACCTTCTGAGCTGCCACCGCGGTCTCGTTATCACCGAGATCGATGGCCTTGACCCCAATGGCGTTTCTTCCCACGGTCTTGATCTCTGAGCTGTGTATGCGGATGAGCTTGCCAAGATTCGTGATGATCATCACACTGTCGGTTTTGCCGACGTGAAGGACATTGATCACCTTGCCGTTCCTCTCGCTGATCCTGACGTTTGTTAGACCGACACCACCCCTTCTCTGCGTCCTGTAGGCGCCTATCGGGGTCCTCTTAGCATAGCCTTTCTCCGTCAGGGTGAGGACCATCCCTTCGGTCTGAACGCTGTTCATGGCGATGAGGCGGTCCTCCCCTCTGAGCCTGATGGCCTTGACGCCTCTGGCGTTCCGCCCCATCGGCCGGATGTCTCTCTCCTCCATCATCAGGGACATGCCGTTTCTTGTGGCAAGGAACAGTCTGTCCTTCCCACTGGTCAGGACGCAGGAAATCAGCCTGTCCTCCTTGTCCAAGGCTATGGCAATGATCCCGTTGGAGCGCGGGTGGCTGAAGGCCTCGATATGGGTCTTCTTTATCAAGCCACCTCTCGTGGCCATACAGATGAACATTCCGCTGGCGAAGTCCTTCACGGGCAAGATCGTGGTGACCGTCTCCTGTTCCTGAAGCGGGAGGAGGTTGACGATCGGTCTCCCTCTAGCGATGCGGCTCGCCTCGGGGATCGCATGGACCTTGAGCCAGTAGACCTTGCCGACGTCCGTGAAGATCAAGAAGTAGGCGTGGGTGCTCGATACGAAGAGGTGCTCCACGAAATCCTCTTCGTCCACGGATATCCCGACCTTTCCCTTTCCACCCCTTCTCTGGGTCTTGTAGACCGACAGCGGGGTCCTCTTTACGTATCCCCTGTGGGTTATCGTAACGACCACGCTTTCCTCGAGGATCAGGTCTTCCTCGTTGATCTCCCCGAGTTCCTCAACGATCTCGGTCCTCCTCTCGTCGGCATATCTCTCCTTTATCTGGGCGATCTCGGCCCGGATGATCTCCTTGACCCTGGCCGGGTCATCGAGGATCTTCTTGTAGTCTTCTATCTGATCGATCAGCTCCGCATACTCTCTCAGCAGACTCTCCTTTTCCAACCGGGTGAGTCTTTGGAGCCTCATATCAAGGATGGCTTGGGCCTGCTTCTCGGTCAATGAGACCTCCCTCATCAACATACCCCTTGCCTCATGGGGGGTCTCGGCCTTCCTGATAAGGCCCAATACCAGATCCAGGTTCTCCAGGGCTATCTTCATCCCCTCCAACAAGTGGCTCCTCTCCAGGGCCCTGGCGAGCTCGAAGGTCGTCCTTCTCAGGACGACCTCCTTCCTGAAATCAATAAACTTCTCGAGGATCTCTTTCAGACAAAAGACCTTCGGCATCCCATTGTCTATAGCGAGAAAGATGATCCCGTAGTTGACCTCCAGCTGTGTGTGCTTGAAGAGCTTGTTGAGGACGGTCTTCTCCGCCTCCATCTTCTTGACACTGATGACGACCCTTGTCCCATCTCTGTCGCTTTCGTCTCTGATCTCCTCCACGCCCTCTATCACCTTGTTCCTCACGAGCTCCCCGATCTTCTCGATGAGCTTGGCCTTGTTGACCTGGTAAGGAAGCTCCGTGATCACGATATTGCTCTTCTGTGTGGCCTTGGGCCTCTCGATGAAGGCCCTGCCGCGCAGCTTTATGACGCCTTTGCCGGTGAGATACGCCGCCCTGATCCCAGCCTTTCCGACGATCACGCCTCCGGTGGGAAAATCAGGCCCTGGCATAGCACCGAGGATCTCCTCCGCAGTCACATCGTCTTTATCCAGCAAGAGGGTGAGGGCGTCGGCTACCTCAGCCAGGTTGTGAGGAGGGATGTTGGTGGCCATCCCCACAGCGATTCCGGAACCGCCGTTGATGAGAAGGTTCGGTATGGTTGAGGGGAGGACCTCCGGCTCTGCGGCAGAGCCGTCGTAGTTGGGCAAGAACCTCACCGTCTCCTTCTCGATATCTCGCAAGAGCTCGTCTGCGATCTCGGCCAGACGGATCTCCGTGTACCGCATGGCCGCAGGCGGGTCTCCGTCCGTGGAGCCGAAATTGCCCTGCCCGTCCACCAAGGGGTACCTCATATTGAAGTCCTGAGCCAATCGGACGATGGCATCGTAGACCGCAGTGTCGCCGTGAGGATGGTACTTCCCTATGACGTCCCCCACTACCCTGGCCGATTTCTTGTACGGCTTACCGGAGGTGTTACCCATGTCGAACATAGCGTAGACGATCCTGCGCTGAACAGGCTTCAAACCATCCCTGACGTCCGGTATGGCCCTACCGATGATCACGCTCAGGGCATAGTCCAGATAGCACCGCGTGACCTCTTCCTCGATGTTGACCAGCAATGTCCCTTCTATGTCCATCTCCTGCCACCTCGTGGCGCGGCCTTCACACGTCGAGATTCTGCACGTTCATGGCATTGTCCTGTATGAACTTGCGCCTGGGCTCCACGTTGTCCCCCATCAAGACAGAGAAGAGCTCATCGGCCTCCAGGCTGTCCTCTATCCTGACCTTGAGCAAGACCCTTCGCTCCGGGTCCATGGTCGTCTCCCAGAGCTGATCCGGGTTCATCTCACCGAGCCCCTTGTATCTCTGTATCAGGATGCCTCTCCTGCCGGATGCGTATATCCTGTCTATGAGCTGTAGGTAGTTAAAAAGGTCGAACTCCTCCCCTTGAAGTGACACGTGCCACGGGAGCTTTCCAAGGGCCCTTAGCCTCATCAGTTGGGTCTTCATCTCCCTGAGCTTGCCCGACTCCAACAGATGCTGGTCGACGGTGGTGTGGAAAGCGTCCGATCCAACCTGTGTGGCAAAGCGCAACTTGAGATAGTTCGATTCATCCTCCCTGTCTAGAGAGAAAGAGATCTTGGCATACTGATCCACTGTGTTGAGATAACTCACTAGGTTCTTCGCGAACTTGGCTATCTTCTTCTCGTTGCCGAACAGATCGGGGGGGACTCCATCTTCTAGGGCCACAGCCGCGACTATGTTCGGATCATACTTGATCTTCAGGAACTGGTCCCTCACTAGTTCCAGACGTTGGATTGTTCTACCCACGTCCGTTGCCTTCTGACCGTCGATGGCGAGTCCGTCCTTTGTCGTTATCCTGAGGGATTTCATTGCCTTTTCTACGAGAAAGAGATTCAGCTCCGTCTCGTTCTTGAAATACTGCTCCTTGTTGCCGCTTTTGACCTTGAACAGTGGGGGTTGTGCTATATACAAGAATCCTTCCTTTATGATCTCCGGCATCTGCCTGTAAAAAAACGTCAAGAGGAGGGTCCTTATGTGGGCCCCGTCGACATCTGCGTCCGTCATGATTATGATCTTCTTGTACCTGAGCTTCTCCAGGTTGAAATCGTTCTGGCCCAGCCCAGTTCCTATAGCTGTTACCATCGTCTTGATCTCTTCATTGGAGATCATCTTGTCGAAACGGGCCTTCTCTACGTTCAGGATCTTTCCCTTCAGCGGGAGGATGGCCTGAAAGACGCGGTCCCTGGCCTGTTTAGCGGACCCACCCGCAGAGTCCCCCTCCACCAGGAAGAGTTCCGAGCGGCTCGGCTCCTTTTCCTGACAGTCCGCGAGTTTTCCAGGCAGGAGGGAAAGCTCCAAGGCTGTTTTCTTGCGCACGAGGTCCTTGGCCTTCCTCGCGGCCTCCCTGGCACGGGCTGCCTCCATGGATTTCTCCACTATCTTCCTGGCCACGGTGGGCGTCTCGTCGAGAAACTTGAGGAGCCGCTCGTGCACGAAGGACTGGACGATGCCCTTGACCTCGCTGTTGCCCAGCTTGGACTTGGTCTGACCCTCGAATTGAGGGCTCGCCATCTTTATGCTCACTATGGCGCAGAGCCCCTCCCTGATGTCTTCCCCTGTTATGGTGTACTTGAAGTTCTTGAGCAGGTTGTTGCCAAGGGCATACTGGTTTATCGCCGTGGTGAGCCCTGACTTGAAGCCTATTACGTGAGTCCCTCCTTCCTCTGTGTTTATGCTGTTGACGAAGGAGAGCAAGTTTTCACTGTAGGAGTCGTTGTATTGTATGGAAATCTCGATGTTCAGTCCCTCTTTCTCGCCTTCCAGATAGATGACCTTCGTTAGAGGGTTCTTGTTCTTGTTGAGATACTCTACAAAAGAAGCGATCCCACCCTTGTACCTGTATGTCCTCTTCTCATCCACACGCTCATCGTATATCGTGATCGATATACCCTTGGTCAGAAACGCCAGCTCCCTCAAGCGCCTCGAGAGGATGTCGAAACTGAACTCGAGTGTCTCGAATATCTCATGGTCCGGTTTGAACGTTATGGTGGTCCCGGATCTCCTTGACTTTCCCACCACCTTGAGATCCGTCTCAGGCTTACCCCTGTGGTAGCGCTGTCTGTACACATGTCCGTCCCTCATGATCTCCAGTTGGAGGTATTCTGAAAGGGCGTTCACTACCGAAACGCCGACACCGTGGAGACCGCCCGAAAACGCGTAGCTCCTTTTGTCGAACTTCGCCCCGGAGTGGAGGGTCGTCATGACCACTTCTGCTGCCGGCCGCTTGGCCACGGGGTGCTCATCCACAGGGATCCCCCTGCCGTTATCCACCACGGTGACCGAGTTATCCAGGTGTATCGTCACCATGATCTCCGAGCAGAAGCCCGCCAGTGCCTCGTCGATGCTGTTGTCAATGACCTCATAGACCAGGTGGTGGAGCCCTGGCAGGCCCGTGCTTCCGATGTACATGGCGGGCCTTTCCCTTACGGGCTCCAGCCCTTCCAGGATCTTGATGTTCTCAGCCGTGTAATCGCTTGTCATGTCCATGCCCCTCACAGCCGCATGGGCATCACTACCGCAACGAAGTGATCATCGTCATTGTCCCTTATCACAGCTGGGCTCGATTCGTCATTCACCTCTAGGGTTATCTGGCGCGAGTCCAGACAATTTAGGATGTCCAGAAAGTAGCGGGAGTTGAAGCACAAGACAGTGGTATCGCCAGTGTACTCTGCAGACATGATCTCCTGGGACTCGCCGATGTCAGGATTGCTGGATGATATGACCAGGGTCCCACTGCTCAGTTCGAACCTCACGGCTCGAAATCTGTCAACCGAGACGATGGAGGCCCTCTTCAGGGCCTCCAAGAATAGCGAGCGATCCAGGGAAACGGATCTCTTGGATTGCTTGGGGATCACCTCCTCATAGTTAGGAAAGAGGGAGTCGATCAGACGTATGGACATCACTACGTTTTCGAACTTGACAATGATTTGGTTCGACGTCAGGGAGATACCAGCCTTCTTGTCGCCTTCCTGTATCACCCTCCTGAGCTCCGTCACTCCCTTCCTGGGTACGATCACGCCTTCTGTTGTCAGTGGCGAGGGGGATATCTCGCGTTCTATCAGGGACAACCTGTGGCCGTCTGTGGCAACGAAACGAGTGAACCTAGAATCCTTGGACATTGACGCAATGTAGATTCCTGCCAGATTGGGTTGCACGTCCTCGGTGGAGGCGGCATAGAGGGTCTTGTCGACCATCTCCCTCAAGGTGGCCGCGTCCACCTCTATGAAGGAGTCCTGCCTGTAAGGAGGAAACGGTGGGAAGTCCTCCGCGGAGAGGCCCTTGAGACGGAAAGAGATGTTGTCAGAGATTATCTTCATATTGTGGTTTTCATCCGCACTGACCTGGACATCACCGTAAGGGATCTCCTTGATCACCTCGAAGAGTTTTCTTGCGAGGACGGTCGTCCTTCCCTTGGCATTGCACTTGACTGGGATCTTCACACGCAGGGCCACCTCCAGATCGGTGGCCATCAATTCCAGGTTGTCTTTCTCGCAGCTCAACATGACATTGGAGAGAATCGGCATGGTGTTCTTCTTGTCAGCCACCCCCTGGAGCAGTTGCAGAGACTTATAAACACTCTCTCTGTTGACTAGAAATTCCATGTCTCTCTCCTTTTCTTTGGATAGGAGTAGTTATATACAAGGTTGAAATGTTCAAAATCAGGCATTACAGCGATATCACTTGAAAATTCTTTCAAAGGGTGTTTATCACCCCCTGTGTGTGGGCTGTGAAGTCAACGGACCACCTGGCACCCAGGTCAGATACCCCATTATCCGAGGGGAGCATGCCCACCGGACGGCCGTCCCAAGGCAGACCAAAACGGCCTCTCATCCTCGCCTCTATTGCCACTGATTCTATAACAAAATACATGCACTTTCAACGTCAGTCCGAGTTTCAGGACCCCTGCCGGTGATTGACTCTCCTCTCACTTGGGACCGGGAAATCCCACGCTTTCCTGAGGGCCGCCTTTCCATTGACACAGATTGAATTTGCACCCACCTCTTGCTATCCGGCACCCACTGACAAAGAAGCTGGGCCACTCTCGGCCGCAGACGCCTTACGGAAGCCCTGCTCTTGTAGTATAGTAAGTACCAAGGGCCTCTCGATGAGACGTGACCTATCTGAGACCCAGTGCCGAGGTGTTCAAGGGAAGACCGAGAATGGTCACTGCAGATCTTCTACTGAATCAACGACCGCATGGACATCCCAGAGCCCAAGGGAGACGGCTTTTCCCATGGCCTATGTACCGGTATTTCTTCGCGTCGGAGATCTCGAGTGTCTTGTAGTAGGAGGCGGCACCGTCGCCCTCAGGAAGATCAAGGGTCTGGTCGAGGCCGGGGTCTCGGTCCGGGTCGTGAGCCCTGAGGTGAACCGCGGTATCTACCTGCTCGGCTCCCAAGGACGGCTGGATATCGAGAGGAGGAGGTTCGAGGAGAGAGACCTAGATGGTGTCAAGCTAGTGATCGCGGCGACTGATGACCCTTCGGTGAACCAGAGGATATCCAGGGAGGCCAGGCTCAGAGGGGTCGTCTGCAACGTAGTGGACCAGCCTGACCTCTCGGATGCGATCATGCCCTCAGTGATAAGGAGGGGACGTCTCCAGATAGCCATCTCAACGGGTGGGGGGACCCCGGCCATGGCGAGATGGATGAGGGTTCGCCTGTCGCGCATAGTGGGAAAGGAATACGGTCTTGCCGCAGGGATACTCTCCGTGCTCAGGAAGAAGGTCTTGGCGGAAAAAGGGAGCGGCCGTGACGCTCGGGCGGTTTCTTACGAGCTCCTGAACTCAGGATTGATACGTGCGTGCAGGAGAGGCGACTTGGAGGAGATTCGCGATCTCATACAGGCGCTGAGCGGGATCGAGATCTCCGTCGAAGAGCTTAAGGGTCCGGCCAGTGACGGCACTTCCTTGGGATAGACAAGGATCTCCGATGGGGAACGGCCATGGGTTCGCTCATGTTTGAGATCGCCATGTCTGCCTATCTGGTGTCATCGCTGGGAGCGGTTCTCCTTGTCCTCGGTAGGGAAAATCCTCTTGTCCGGAGATGGCCGCTGGCACTCTACGCCGGATTCGCTTGCCACACTTTGGATCTTGTACAGAGGCTTGTCATGACCGGACGCACGCCGATTGCGACACAGTACGAGTCTCTATCCTTCTTTTCTTGGGGCACAGTCGGTTTCTTCCTACTCATGGTAAGGAGATACAAGGCTGGTCCTCTGGGTATAGTTCTCATCCCCATATCCTGCCTTGTGATGATCTATGCCTATTTTTGGAACGAGGGGATTACCCCGATGGGGCCAATGCTCCAGAGCCACTGGCTGCCGATCCACGGGATAGTGGCCCTCCTTGGCGAGGCAGCCCTAGGTCTCGCCTTCGCCGCTGGCCTGTTCTATATGGTGCAGGAAGCCAGAATAAAGGGAAAAAGGCCCGGGGCTGTGGGCACACGGCTCCCCTCTCTGGAGACACTGGATGACATCAATTATTTCTCCTTGACCCTGGGTTTTCCCCTCCTCACGGCCGGAATAGTCACTGGTTCCATCTGGGCCAGCTCCGCGTGGGGATCTTGGTGGAGCTGGGACTTGAAGGAGGTGTGGTCCTTGGTGACGTGGCTGGTATACGCGGCCCTCTTGCACCAGCGCATCAACGTGGGCTGGAGGGGGAGGAGGGCCGCGGTCATGGCGGTCCTCGGTTTCTGCTGCGTCATGTTCACTTTCATAGGAGTCAACCTTCTTCCTGGGCTCCACTCCTACGCCCATATCGAGAGATAAGGCAACCGGTTTCGTCAGATGGATATCGTGCTCCTTGGACTCAATCACAAGACCGCCCCCGTGGAGATCAGGGAGAGGTTTTCAATTCCCGAAGAGGCAATAGGCCCCAGATTGAGTCAACTCCTGGCCACAGGGGAGATCGCGGAGGCCATGATACTGTCGACCTGCAACCGCGTGGAGGTCCTGGCCGCGACCAAGCGCCTTCATAACTGCATGAAGACCATCAAGGAGGCCCTCCAGGCAGATGGGGCCAGGGCCGGGGATTGGTCCTATGACGCCTACACGTACGCCCTAGTGGGAGAGAATGCCGTGGAACACCTGTTTCGCGTGGCATCCGGCCTGGATTCCATGGTCATAGGGGAGCCTCAGATCCTGGGCCAGATAAAGGATGCCTACAGGATAGCGGTTGCCAACAAGGCTTGCGGTCCAGTGCTCAACAGACTCCTGCACACGGCCTTCAGGGTGGCCAAGAGGATCAGGACGGAGACCGAGATCGGGAGGCGGGCAGTCTCTGTCAGCTATGCCGCGGTGGAGCTGGCAAGGAGCATCTTCGGATCCCTCGAGAACAGGACTCTCCTGCTCATCGGGGCTGGGGAGATGGTGGAGTTGGCTTGCAGGCATTTCTCGAATCATGGGATGAAGAGGATCCTGGTGACCAACCGGACCCCATCCCGGGCCCGGGAATTGGCAGCCCAGTTCCGCGCGGAGCCGGTGCCGTTCGACTCGTTTCGGAAGAGACTGGTGGATGCAGACATCGTATTGAGCTGTACAGGTGCCAGCAGTTACTTGGTGGATAAGGAGGATGTAAGACAAGCCCTTCGCCTCAGAAAGAACAGGGCGATGTTTTTCATCGATATAGCAGTGCCGCGGGATGTGGACCCTGCGGTGAACGAACTGCCCAATGCCTATGTGTATGATATCGACGATCTCCAATCGGTAGTGGATCGAAACCTGGGACACAGAAAGGAGGAGATGGCACGGGCGGAGGAGATAATTCGAGGCGAGCTCGCTCAAGTGAGGAGATGGACACGTTCGCAGCAGATCATGCCCATAGTAAGGGCCTTGATGCAAAAGGCCGAGGAAATTCGGTCGAGAGAGCTGGAGAGGACCTTGTCTCGCCTGAGAGATGTTCAAGAGGATGACAGGAGGCTGCTGGAGCTCATGACCAAGGCCATCGTCAACAAGATGCTCCACGATCCATTGATCAAGCTCAAGCGAGAGACAGGGTCGGAAAACGAGAGGATCTTCCTGGACGTGGTCAGAGAGCTCTTTGGCATCGGGCAGGAGTCGGACTCCGAGGGTTGAGCGTAGATGAAGAGGATCTCGGGGTTCAGGATCGGGACACGCGGGAGCAAGCTAGCCTTGCACCAAGCGGCTTGGGTCGGCGAGAGTCTGCGGGGTGCGTTTCCTGGGTTGGGGATCACCCTTGTGACCATCAAGACCCGTGGGGACAAGATCCTCGATTCCCCTCTTTCCATGGTGGGTGGAAAGGGTCTCTTCGTCAAGGAGATCGAGGAGGCGTTGCTCGCCGGCCAGGTCGACATCGCTGTGCACAGCGTCAAGGACGTCCCAGCCGAGATGTCGCCGGGCCTCGCTATCTCGGCCATCCCCCAAAGAGAGGATCCCAGAGACGTCCTCATCTCGCGAAGGGAAAGGGCGTTGGCCGAGCTGCCTCTCGGGGCCAAGGTCGGCACTAGCAGCCTCAGGAGGAGGGCTCAACTCCTCTTCCTGCGAAAGGACCTCACCATCGTCCCGGTCAGGGGAAACGTGGATACCCGGATGAGGAAGCTGGACCAGGGGGAGCTCGACGCCATTGTCCTGGCCGCTGCCGCGGTTCATCGGCTTGGCCTGCAGGCAAGGGTGACTGAGTTCTTCTCTGAGGAGGATATGGTTCCAGCGGTGGGTCAGGGTGCCCTTGCGGTGCAGACCCGTACGGGAGATGGGGTAGTGGCCGAGATGGTCCAGGCCCTGGATAACCCGGATTCACGCCTTTGTGTGGAGGCGGAGAGGGCGTTCCTCAGGCGGCTGGGGGGAGGCTGCCAGGTGCCTGTGGGTGCGTACGTGGTCAAGGACGGGGTTGAGTTGGAGTTGCGCGGGATGGTGGCCGCCCCGGACGGAGATCTGATCTTCAGGGAAAGGATGCGCGGACCATTGTCCCATGGGGTCGAGCTGGGGCAAGCGCTGGCGGAGCGGATCATCGAGCGAGGAGCTGGGCAACTCTTGGCATCTCTCGGCATCCAGGAGGCATGTGGGACTCTCGATGGTCGGCCGAGGGGATCAGGCCAGGACGACCGGGGCCCCAACCTGCGAGATGGGCCATAGGCGAGGCGTATCAGAGATGGACAGAGGCAAGGGCAAGGTATACCTCATCGGGGCGGGCCCGGGTGACCCTGGGTTATTCACCTTGAAGGGGAAGGAGGTGCTGGAGAGGGCCGATGTGGTGGTCTACGACTTTCTGGCCAGCGAGGCCTTGCTGGGCTTTTGCCGAGGGGACGCGCAGCTCATCTGTGTGGGCAAGCGCCCGGGCGGCCACACCCTTTCCCAGGCAAAGATCAACGACCTCCTGGTCCGGAGGGCGAGGCAAGGCTCTGTGGTGGCACGCTTGAAGGGGGGTGACCCCTTTGTCTTCGGAAGGGGGGGGGAGGAGGCCGAGGCCTTGAGAGATGCCCGCATCCCCTTCGAGATCGTCCCTGGAGTCACATCAGCGGTGGCAGCCCCGGCGTATGCGGGGATCCCCCTCACCCACAGGAGCTACGCCTCTTCGGTGGGGATCGTCACCGGACATGAGGATCCGGCCAAGGGGAGCTCCAGGATCCGATGGGATCATCTAGTAAGGGGGATGGACACCCTGGTCTTCCTCATGGGGATGAAGAACATCCAAGGGATAGTCGAGGGGCTAGAGGCCCACGGAATGGATAGCCAGACGCCGGCGGCCGTCATAGAGTGGGGGACAACGAGTCGGCAGAGGACCGTTACAGCCCCCATTGGGGAGATCGCGGAGTCGGTGAGGAGAGAGGGCTTGGGTGCCCCAGCGGTGTTGGTGGTGGGGGAAGTGGTGAGGCTCCGGGATCGACTTGCCTGGTACGAGGCCTCCCCCCTCTTCGGAAAGAGGATAGTCGTGACCAGGACGAGGCGACAGGCGAGCGAGTTGGTCCAGCATCTCAGGTCCCTGGGGGCCGATCCTTTGGAGTTGCCCACCATCGCCGTGAGCGAGCCCGAGGCATGGGAGAGTCTGGATATTGCCCTCGATGAGATCGAGGGCTACGACTGGCTCGTCTTCACCAGCTCCAATGCGGTGGACTCCTTCTTTGGCCGTCTGCGAGCCAAAGGCAGGGACATCCGCGACCTCAAAGGGGTTCGTTTGGGGGCCATAGGGCCCGGGACCGCCCGGTCGCTGGAGTCGCTCTGGATGAGGGTGGATGTCACTCCCCAGCAGTACACTGCCGAGGCCCTGGCGGATGCCTTGGCTCGGGTAGGGGTCGAGGGGAAGCGGATCCTAATACCCAGGGCCCGGGAGGCCAGGGACGTCCTGCCCGATCGGCTTCGAGACCTAGGGGCGGCGGTGGACGTGGTGGTGGCATACCAGACCGTGGCATCGGGGATCACTCCTGAGGAGGTGAGGGCCCTTTTCTCGCAGGGCCAAGTCCATGCCATAACCTTCACCAGTTCCTCGACCGTGAAGAATTTCGTCGAGATCGTGGGCCGAGCCAACCTTCAGGAACTGCTCGATGGCGTGGCGGTGGCCTGCATTGGGCCCATAACCGGAAGATCTGCTAGGGAGTTGGGGATTCCCCCTGACATCGTGGCGAAGGAGTATACTATAGTGGGCTTGGTGGAGGCCTTGGTGGATCATTTCCACACTGCCTCCGGGGGGAATAGCAGCAAGGGGTGAAGGCCTCGTGATAGGGATCTCCAAACTCTACTGCGGCACTGTGGAGGCGTCGGATCCGCTGCGCTACGGGCGTCTTTCCCAGAGGCTCCCGTCCCACCTTCTGCAGTTCTCGATGGACAAGACCCCTGTGGTGGTCTGGAACGTGACGCGAAGGTGCAATCTCAGGTGCGCGCACTGCTATTCCCGCTCCACCGATGCATGCAGTAGCGAGGAACTGACTCGCCAGGAGGGAGTGGCCCTCATCCACGACCTGGCAGAGATGGGCTGCCCGGTCCTCTTGTTGTCCGGAGGCGAACCTCTGGCCAGGCCCGATGCCATGGAACTGTGCCAGCATGCGCGGGATTCGGGCCTGCGGGTCGTGCTTTCCACCAACGGGACCCTCCTCAAGGGTGACATCCCAAGGCGGCTCCGAGAGGTGGGGGTCTCCTATGTGGGGATCAGCCTGGATGGACTCAGGGATTGCCACGACCGTTTTCGCGGGGTGAGAGGGGCCTTCGATGCGGCCATGGAGGGGCTCAGACGCTGCAGGGATCAAGGCCTCAAGGTGGGGCTGCGTTTCACCATCCACAGGGGGAACGCCCCCGAGGTCCCGAAGATCTTCGACCTGGTGGAGAGGGAACGGATCCCGAGGGTCTGCTTCTATCACCTGGTCTATTCGGGGCGAGGGACAGGGCTCATCCAGGAGGACTTGACTCACCAGGAGGCGCGGGCGGTGATGGATCTCATCATGGACAAGACCAAGGAGGCCCACTCACGTGGAAATCCCATCGAGGTCTTGACCGTTGATAACCACGCCGATGGCCCTTACCTCTACCTGAGGCTCCTGCGCGAGGACCCCAAGAGGGCGGCTGAGGTACTCGAGCTGCTGCGCATGAACCAGGGGAACAGCTCCGGGCACGGGATCGGGTGCGTCAGTTGGGATGGGGAGGTCCATGCAGATCAGTTCTGGAGGCACCGAAGCTTCGGTAACGTGAGGGTGCGCCCTTTCAGCGAGATATGGAGCAATCCGTCGGATCCTCTACTGCTGGCCCTGAAGGACAAGAGGCCACACCTCAAGGGTCGATGCGCCATTTGTCGCTGGGTGGACATCTGCGGGGGCAACCTGCGGGTGCGGGCCGAGGCCGTAACAGGGGATGTGTGGGCCCCGGATCCTGCCTGCTACCTGACGGACGAGGAGATCTCCCAGGGGCCGTCACCGGGGAGCTGACTGTATCGCACCTGAGTGCGCTTTCAGCGGGAGGGGTTGAACATGCGATTTCCCGAGTACAGGCCGCGGCGCATGAGGAGGAACGAGAACCTCAGGCGCATGATTCGTGAGACCTCTTTGGGCGTCGATGATCTCGTCTATCCTTTGTTCGTTGTCCATGGGAGATCTGTCCATGAGGAGATCTCCTCCATGCCAGGTCAGTACCGGTTCTCGGTGGATCGTCTCGGCCAGGAGGCCAGGGTCATAAGGGAGCACGGAATACCAGCTGTGCTCCTCTTCGGGGTCCCGGAACGCAAAGACCCTCTAGGGTCAGAGGCCTACGCCGAGGACGGGATCGTTCAGAGGGCGGTGAGGGAGATCAAGGCCGCGGTCCCGGAGCTCATGGTGATCACGGACGTATGCCTCTGCGAGTACACGGACCATGGTCACTGCGGGAAGATAGAGTGCGGGGAAGTGGACAACGACGCCACCTTGGAGCTCCTGGCCCGTACCGCGGTGTCGCAGGCGCGGGCAGGCGCGGACATGGTGGCCCCCTCAGACATGATGGACGGCCGGGTTGGGGCCATACGCCAGGCCTTGGACAGAGAGGGGTTCCCACAGATCGCCATCCTTTCCTACGCGGCCAAATACTGTTCCTCCTTCTACGGACCGTTTCGGGAGGCCGCGGAGTCGGCCCCACGATTCGGGGACCGCAAGGCATACCAGATGGACCCTCCGAACTGGAGGGAGGCACTGCGGGAAGTGGAGTTGGACATACAGGAAGGGGCCGATATGGTCATGGTGAAGCCTGCCCTGCCGTATCTGGACGTGATCTGCAGGGTGAGGGAGGAATTTCAGTTCCCGCTGGCTGCCTATCAGGTGAGCGGTGAATACGCGATGCTCCAGGCTGCCGCCCGTCTCAACTGGCTAGACCGCGAGCGGGCCATGCTGGAGACGTTGACATGCATCAAGAGGGCGGGGGCCGACGTGATCATCACCTATTTCGCCCTTGCCGCCGCCCGTCTCCTGGGAGATAGGTGAACACGGGAAGGAGGGGGCGTGGCCTCGAAGAAGGCTCAGCGGACTGGGCGCACAGCGCAGTTCGGCAGGTGAGGGATGAGCTTGCAGGATGAGGGTGAGCGGATGAAGCATGCCCAACTGCGGATGCTGGCGTGGGAGGTGACCCGGAGCTGCAATCTCAACTGCCTCCACTGCCGGGCCTCGGCCGAGAAGGGGCCATACGAGGGGGAGCTCTCCACGGAAGAGTCCTTGCGGTTTCTGGAAGAAGTTGCCTCCTTTGCCTCGCCGGTGGTTATCCTCACCGGAGGAGAGCCGCTCCTGCGCGGCGACATCCTCCAGATAGCCGAGCATGGCACCAAGCTCGGACTGCGTATGGTCATGGCCCCCAACGGGACCTTGCTGACCACCAAGCTGGCTAGGGAACTTCGGGGTGCCGGGATCCAGCGGATCAGCATCAGCTTGGACGGGGCCGAAAGAGGGATTCACGATGCCTTCAGGGGAGTGACAGGGGCCTTCGATGGGGCCATGGAGGGGATCCGCTGCGCCAAGGAGGCCGGGCTTCCCTTTCAAATCAACACCACGGTCACGCGCAGGAACCTGAGAGAGCTCCCGGGCATACTGGCGTTGGCCGTGCAGATGGGAGCAGAGGCCCACCACATGTTCATGCTGGTGCCCACTGGTCGAGGCAGGGAGCTGGGGCAGGAGGTGATCAGTGCTGAGGAGTATGAGCGCACCCTTCACTGGTACTACGAACAGCAGCTGCGCTCCCCGATCCAGCTCAAGGCCACCTGCGCTCCCCATTATCAAAGGATCGTGAGGCAGCGCTGCCCTAGGCAGGGGGTGGGCGTAGGCCAGCAAGGCCACGGACTCGATATGACCACAAGGGGATGCCTCGCGGGAACCGGGTTCGCCTTCGTCTCCCATGTCGGGGACGTTCAGCCTTGTGGATATCTGGAGTTGTGGTGCGGCAATGTCCGTCAGGAGCCTTTCCCATCCATCTGGGAGGAGGCGGCTATCTTCAAGGGGCTGAGGGACTTCCATCTTTACAAAGGGAAGTGTGGACGGTGTGAGTACCGTGCGGTATGTGGGGGGTGCAGGGCCAGGGCATATGAGATGACGGGGGACTACCTGGGTGAGGAGCCCCTGTGCGCGTACCAGCCCCTGGGTGCCCGTTCAGGATCAGGGGGCGCTGCTGGGATCGCGTAGCTTTTCGGGGCAAGGTGCCCCTTTTGGCCGAGCATCCCACTTCGTATCCTTATGTACCTGGGGAGTCAGAAGTGGACCGGATGGATCGCAAGATCCTCAACATCATACAGAGCGACTTTCCCATCGCCCCCAGGCCGTTCCGGGAGGTGGGGGAACGGCTGGGCATCGATGAGGAAGAGGTAATCCGCAGGGTCAGGGGGATGAAGGACTCCGGGGTGATCAGACGGATCGGAGGGAGCTTCGATTCGAGGAGACTCGGGTTTTTCAGCACCCTATGCGCGGCCAGGGTCCCCGCAGAGAAGGTCGAGCTGTTCAACGAGGTGATCAACGCCTGTGTGGGGATCACGCATAACTACACGCGGGAGCACGAATACAACATCTGGTTCACCTTCATCGCGGGGTCGGAGGAGGAGCTGGACCGTTCGCTGAAAGAGATCGCCGCCAAGACGGGGGTTCGCG
>CAZOXN010000003.1:0-24263 GCA_964583655.1 uncultured Desulfarculaceae bacterium
ACGATTTGCAGGCCAAGGAGACCTCGGTGCGAGTCGTGCCCTCTTAGGGGAAGATGCCGATATGCGGTTGAGAGGCGGTCTTGAGCTGAACGGGAGATGAGGGTGAATCTCATGGCTCGCGTATTGCTTTGCCTGGGGGCCGTCGGCTCTTTGTTGGGATACCTCTCATGGGTCCTGTGGTTCATGCCTTATGGGCGTCCCCCTTTTCCCAGGGAAGTGGAGATACCATCCGGGCTCACTCTGAATAGGACCGCCCATCTCCTCGAATGCAAGGGGCTCCTGATGAGCCGCCACGCATTCGTGGCGCTGGCCATCTTGAGGGGAGATCAGGGCAATGTCAGGGCTGGCGGTTATCGCTTCGAGGGGCCGATCTCCCCTCAGGGGATCCTGGATCGCATCACCAAGGGCAAGCCCTTGCTGCGACGGATCACGGTGCCAGAAGGCTTCACGTTGGCACAGGTCGCCGAACGTCTGGCGTCCGAAGGGCTGGTCGACAAGTCCATCTTCCTCGAGCAGTCCAAAGATGCAGGCCTCATTGCCTCCTTGCTCGGTTTCGAGGCGGCTTCGCTTGAGGGCTTTCTGTTTCCGGATACGTACCTCTTCCCCCCCGGAGAGGATGAAAGGGTGATCTTACGGATCATGGTCAAGCGCTTTCACGAGGTCTTCGAACCCTTCCTCCAAGCAAGGACCGAGCAGTTGGGTTGGACAGTTCTCCAGGCCATCACCCTGGCATCTATCATCGAGAAAGAGACTTCCCTGGCCAGTGAGCGGTCGCTGATCTCAGGGGTCTTCCATCGGAGATTGAGACTGGGGATGCGTTTGGAGAGCGACCCATCGGTGATCTACGGGTTGGAGAATTTCGATGGAGATCTTCGCAGGAAGGATCTAGCCGTCTGGCACCCGTACAATACATACCTTGTCTACGGGCTCCCTCCTGGCCCCATATGCAACCCAGGGCTGAAGGCGATCATGGCCGCCCTTTTTCCATCGGATCATGGCTATCTCTATTTCGTCTCGAAAAACGACGGCTCCCACACCTTCTCGAGGACCATCGAGGAGCACCGGCAGGCAGTGAATCGCTACCAGAGGAAAAGACAGTGAATGCCTCCTGGCCCGGCTTGGGCCGTTCATGCCCCCATGGATGGCCTTCTTGCTTCAGTCGACAGGCTCGCTGGGGAAAGGCCGAAGTGCCCCTGTAAGCCGAGTCCTGTTCCCGCATGGAGTGACCTCCTCGCGAGCCATGGTCATTCCTCTAGGACCTCGGTTGCCCGAGGCCTCCAGCGACCGTACCCGAGGGGATCGGACGGGCCATCCGTCTCCCCGCGAACGGGGAGCCCCTCCTATTTGGTCTTGCTCCTGGTGGGGTTTGCCAAGCACCGCCGGTCGCCCAACGGTCTGGTGAGCCCTTACCTCACCCTTTCACCCTTGCCCGCCTCGGGCGGGCGGTCTGCTCTCTGTGGCACTTTCCTTCCCGTCACCGGGACTCCGCGTTACGGAGCACCATGCCCTGTGGAGCTCGGACTTTCCTCCCGCCCCGACATGGGACCGGCGACCATGCAGGGCACTTCGGCCTTATTCCATTCATTATACATCAACCAGTGCTCGACTGCCTAAACTGATCTTTCGGTCTCCTGCTGTTCGTGATACACGAACCTGCTACAAAAAGGACACTGTACCACACGAGCGTTCTTCAGGATCTCGTTGTAGAGCTGTGGAGGGATACTGAGGAAACACCCGTGACACGTACCTCCATCGACCCGGACCACCGCGAGTCCGCCGTACCTCTTGGCCACCTTGGCGTATACAGCCATCCAATTCTCATCGATATGAGCGGCAGCCTCTTCCCGCTGTTCCTGCAACTGAAGCTCCTGAGACTCCAGGCCCCCGAGCTCCGCGGCGATGGAATCCCTTTGGACCGACAGGGCCTTTTCCGCCTCTCGGAACGCCTCCTCCCTAGCATGGAGGTCCGCCACTGTGGCGTCGGTCTTCTCCATCAGGAGGAGTATCTCCTCTTCCAGTTTGCCGATGTTCTCCTTGACAGACTCGATCTCCTTGAGGAGGGCCTGGTACTCCTTGTTCGTCTTGGCCGCGTAAAGGCGTGACTGGGATTTCTTGACCTTCTCGACCTCCACCTCGAGGTCCCTCTCTTTCTTTCGGCGACGGAGCTTGAGCTCTTCCAGTTGGTCCCGAGCCTCTTGAAGCTGTGCACGTTGCCTCTGGATCTCTCCGGCGATCCTCTCCAGTTCTAAGGGCAGCTCCGTTCGAAGCCTACGGAGCTCCATGAGCCTTGTGTCGCTCCTTTGGAGTTCCACAAGCCACCTAACCTGTTCGTCCAACGAGCACCTCCCAGTGGACAGCAAGCCCGATGAATCGCTATGCAGATATCCAACGAGGGTCTGCCCTTGTTCCATACCGCATCCTGCACTGGTCCTGTGCCCAGGACCGGAGAGGTCCACGCGCCGCCTCGCAAACCATTAGACGACCACACGCCTCTCACTTCGCAGGGCAAGGCCGGACAGCGGAGATCTCAGCCAGGGCCGGTGACCCTCAAAAACAAACGTGCACCCGAGTTGGGTGCACGTTTCGGCGAGGCGCTTCCCCCTTGGCTGGGGCGGGCCTTTTGGTATGGACACGTCTCAATTGCCTCATGACTCAACGTTTGGTGGGCCCACCTGGCCTCGAACCAGGGACCAACCGGTTATGAGCCGGTGGCTCTTCCAACTGAGCTATGGGCCCGTTTGCATGCATCGCACCGTATTATACCTCGATCACCACAAAAAGCAAAAACCCCGTCGATCAGTGGCATGTTGCTGCCGTGGGATGGCCCCTCCTCCCTTCGCTCCCCTGTCTCCGTGGTTGCGCGGTCCGGTGGTGCGGCGAGACAGTCCGGGTTTTCCCCTGCCTTTCACCCCCGACGGGTGTCGCACCCGTCATCCCGCGAGACTCGGGGCCCCAGGACAGGGGGCCGGCACCGAGACCCACGGAGTGTATCCATGACTCGGTGCCTGCTGCCCGTTGTCGGAGATCCCTTCTTAAGCGCGTCAGGATGAGGAGGAAACCGACCCCTTCTCTACTTCTCTATGAAGGCCTTGAGCCTCTTGCTGCGGCTGGGGTGCCTGAGCTTTCTCAGGGCCTTGGCCTCTATCTGCCGGATTCGCTCCCTTGTGACCTCGAAGTCTTGCCCCACCTCCTCCAGGGTATGGTCCGCCTTTTCCCCTATACCGAAACGCATCCGCAGGACCTTTTCCTCCCTGGGCGTAAGGGTGGCGAGGACCTTGCGCGTCTGCTCAGCCAAATTCCTCCTCATGACTGCCTCTGAGGGAGAGACGATCTTCTTGTCCTCGATGAAGTCTCCCAAGTGGGAATCCTCTTCCTCACCGATGGGGGTCTCGAGGGAGATGGGCTCTTTGGCTATCTTCAAGACCTTTCTCACCTTCTCCAACGGCAGCTCCATCTTCTCGGCGATCTCCTCTGGGGTCGGCTCGCGTCCGATCTCCTGCACGAGATATCTAGATGTCCGGATCAGCTTGTTTATGGTCTCTATCATATGCACAGGGATTCGAATGGTCCTGGCCTGATCCGCTATGGCCCTCGTGATGGCTTGCCGTATCCACCATGTGGCGTATGTGCTGAACTTGTATCCCCTCTGGTATTCGAACTTGTCGACGGCCTTCATGAGCCCGATATTACCCTCTTGTATGAGGTCCAAGAACTGCAGTCCGCGGTTCGTATACTTCTTGGCTATACTGATTACCAGCCTGAGATTGGCCTCGACGAGTTCCCTCTTCGCGGTCTTCGCCTCGATCTCTCCCTCCAAGACCCTTTTCAGATCCCGCCTGAGCCGGTGCCCGCTCATCTGTGCCTCTCTCTCCACCTTGCGGATCTCCTGCAGGGCGCGGCGGGCCTTCTCCTCAAACGCATGGAAGGTGTGAGTCGAGACCCGGAGTTCGCGGCTGATCTTCTGCACCTCCCTAGGCGTCCTCTTGCTCTTGCGTATGAGTTGCTTGAAATCCTTGAGGGGCAAGCCAAGCCCCTTGGCGCAGACCTCGAGGACTTGCTCTTGTTCGTCGAGGCGATCCACGTATTCCTTGAGTTTGAAGACTATGGAGTCTATCTGGCGATCATTCAGGTTCAACTCCTTGATGGCCTCCTGCATCTTATCCGCCAAGGCCTCGTACCGCCGGACGAATTGTTCATTGGCAAGGCCTTTTTGTCTTAGCGCCTTCATATCCTGGTCCAGGGCGGCCACGCGGTCCACCAGTTCGAGGACACGGCGCAAGTGGATGTCCTCCACCATATAGATATCCTCATCATCCAGGTCACGGATGACGTCCTTCACCTTGACCTTGCCGCGGCGAAGCTGCTCCCCGAGGGAGATCACCTCCTGAATGGTGATGGGACAGTGGAGCATGACCTGGGCCACCTTTTTCTGTCCCCTTTCGATACGCTTGGCGATCTGGACCTCTCCTTCTCGGGTCAGGAGGGACACCGCCCCCATCTCCCTTAGGTAGAGCTTGACCGGATCATTCGTCCTGCCGAGGAGGTCGTCCTCGTCCTCGACCACCACGGCCTCCCCATCCGAGTACGCCTCTTGTTCGGGGGATGTCTCGACCTTCTTGATGGCATCCACGACCTCGATATCCATCTCCCCGAACATCGTCATCACATCGTCGTACTGGTCAGGGGAAAGCAGGTCCGAAGGGACCACCTCGTTGATCTCATCGAAAGTGAGGAATCCCTTCTCCTTGCCCATGTCGATCAATTGACGCAGTTCCTCAACAGGGGGGTTCTTGGCCATTAACCCCATACCTCCTTATGTGATGGAACCACACAGCCTTCTCATACGGGGCCCTTCAGTCTCTGTCTTTCCAGGATCAGCTCCTGCAGCTCAGAGGCCAAGGCCTGACTTGCACCCTCATCGTTTTCTTTCTCGGCCTTGACAATGGCCTTCCGCAGCCTCTGGATCTCACGTTCGATACCCCTCCTCCTCAGGCCTCTCAGGCATTCCTCAAAGAGACGCTGGGGATCTTCTCCCACCTCGTCCAATCCGGCCATGAGCTCCATGAGGGCCTGGGCCAACAAAGGCTCACGAATCCTGGCCGCCAGGTCCCGAAGGTCCTCTCCTCTCCCTTCTCCCGACCATGTGGCTACCAGAGTTGCCAAAGCCCGAAGGTGAGGGTCGGATATCTCCTCCAGGGCACGCTCCACCAAGAGATGCGACAAAGAGGGCTTACTGAGAACAGCCTTCAACAGGAGCCGCTCAGTCCTAGCAGGGTCCTCCAACGGCCCCTCGTTCACCACCGCCTTGAAGGCACGAGGGTCCCCATCTCCCACCAACTCCCGCACCCTCCCCTCGCGCACCCTAAGGCCTTCAGCGGTGATCGCCACGTAGTGGTCGAGGGCTAGGGGGCTGGCCAACTTCCGCAGTTTAGGGACCACCTGCTCCAGGCATCGCATCTTGTCCTCCGGACTGGACAGATCCGCCGTGGAGAAGACCCGCTGGATCCAATAATCCATCAACGGTATGGCACCTTTGAGCTCCTCCCTCAAGACCTCTGCGCCAACTTGGCGGACATAAGAGTCAGGGTCATGGGAGGGAGGCAACCTCAATACCCGCCCCCAGACCCCCAGCTCGAGGCACAAGTCAGCGCCCTCACAGTGGCGCGTTCCCCTGCTTCGTCCCCATCGAACACGTGGATCACTGAATCAGTATAACGTTTCAGCGTGTGAAGGTGGTCCGATGTCAGGGCTGTGCCCAGGGTGGCTACCACGTTGCGGATCCCAGCCTGATAAAGGGCCAGCAGGTCGGTGTATCCCTCGACCACCACGACCGAGTCTAAGTCGCGTATGGCCCCCCTAGCCAGGTTGAGTCCATAGAGGTTCTTCCCCTTGGAGAAGACCGCCGAATCCGGACTGTTGATATACTTGGGAGTCTCGTCGGTCAGGGCCCTCCCGCCGAAGCCGATGACCCTTCCCCCTTCGTCATGAATGGGGAATATGAGTCGACCCCTGAATCTGTCGTAATGACCGCCTTCCTTCCTCCTGATGACGAGGCCAGCATCCTCGGCAGCGGACAGGGGAAAGGCGCTTCGCCTCAAATGATCCACTAGCCCTCGCCACCCCTGAGGGGCGAGGCCAATACCGAAGGCCTCCTGTGTCTCTCTCGAGATCCTCCTGGTGTCCAGGTAAAGGCGAGCCTGCTCTCCTTCGGGGCCAAGGAGGAAGCGGCGAAAGAACTTGGCCGCCAGATCGTTTGCCTCCAGCAGGGAGTCCCGCTGGTCCTTTCTCCTTTTCTCCTCGGGAGAGGATTCTCCCTCCGGGAGCGCAAGACCGTAGCGAGCAGCTATCTTTCTCACTGCTTCCGGGAAGGTCAAGTGATGGAGCCGCATCAGGAAATGGAAGACATTGCCACCGGCCCCGCAGCCGAAGCAGTGGAAGAATTGTCGCACCCCATTGACATGGAAGGAGGGCTTGGAATCGGGATGGAATGGGCACAGCCCCTGGTATCCAGTGCCCACCTTCCTCAAGGCAACGTGCTCGCCTATCACCTCCGCTATATCGGCCCGCCGAAGGATCTCGGCGATGGTCTCCTCCGGAATTGCGCCGGACAACCCCACCTCCGACCGCCCTCCCCTCAAGAACGCGGCGAGGCCAAGATCTCACGAGCCAACTGCTGAACGAGCTTTCCGTCCGCCCTTCCTTTGAGACCCACCATGGCCGACTTCATGACCGCACCCAAGTCCTTGGGGCCTTGGGCGCCCAACTCGCTGATCACCGAACGAATGTGTTCCCTGATCTCTGCTTCTTCCATCTGCTTGGGAAGGAAGGAGAGAATGATCTCAAGCTCGTTCTCTTCCTTAGTCACTAGATCGGTCCGTCCACCCAATCGGAACTGCTCGATGGACTCCTTAGCTCTCTTGACAAGGGAGGACAGGGTCTCGATTACCTCGGCGTCGGAAAGAGGGGCCCTCTTGTCGATCTCGCGGTTCTGAAGGGCAGCGCGGATCATCCGAAGGGCAGAGACCCTCTCCTTGTCTTGGACCCTCATTGCGCGCACCAATTCCTGCTGGATCCTTTCAGAAAGGGTCAAGGGAAGTCCTCCGTTTGGGTTCTTTTTAAATTATTTAGAATATACGGAACCTTGGAAAAAAGTCAATTATTTTTTTCGGCATTTCCGGGATATCGCCTTGGTGACCTACGCCCTGGCCACGGTATTTTGCCAAGCGAGGGGGCAGGGCCTCTGGCTGCTTTCACCGCCCTCCTGGCCCACCGACGCCGCATGACACCAATGCACTGCCACATGGGCATGTCCCAGTCGCCAGGTCTCACATCTTCAACAACCTCCAACCCTATAGCAGGGAGTGTCCCTCCCAATGACTAGCCATGGATCAGACGATCAGTGACCCGCCGGATGTCTTGGACATCCTCCAAACGGCTCACATCCTCATAGAGCGCCTCTGCCACGGCCTTTCCCCAAACCGGCGATGCCAGCTCGAAGTACTTGCGCCTGAGCTCATCTGAGGGATAGGGATCCTCGAAGTCTCCCTTGTTCAGGTGAGTCTCGGCCTCGTGGATGGTCCCGTCCTTCATGAACAATCTCACCCTGGATGGGCGCCTGGCCGGCATCATGGCTGTGAGGGCAGGGTCCTCTTTGACAATGACCCGTTTAGCCAATGCCCGCACGGTCTCGTTTGCGAGCTGCTGCGGGCGAAAGGCGCTTACGCCCGTTTCCCCGTGCACTAGATAGGTCGCTGCGGCAAAAGGGATTGAGAACTTGGCGGCCAGCATGTTCTTCGGGGCCTGGTCGCAGAGCTGCGCAGCCAGGGAGTATGTCTCTATCTCCACTCGTTCCACCTGATCCGGCAGGATCCGGCCACCTGGGAGCCTCGCAGCGATCACCTGAAGGTTGTCCAGAGCGGAGTGGTTGTACCGGCAACAGGCGTGTCTCTTGAAGTAGTTGCGGCTGATCTCGTAACGCTCCCCCAGTTGCTCGGTCATCGCCTCTGGGGAAAAGGTCTCGGAGACGACGCCCCCGTACACGGTGCTGAGCCCGTCGGCTTCTCCAGTGAAACCCGATGCCACCAATTGATGAGCCAGAACGCCCATCTGGTTGGAGACACCGGAGTAGACATTTCGCACCGTGCCTCCCTCCAGCATGGTCCTCCTGCTAGTGGCCAGGCCCAGTGAGGAACTGACATTGATGATCTCCCGCATTGCCGAGCCATCGTACCCATAGAGCTTGGCCACAGCCACCGCGGCACCCACCGTGCCCCAAGTCCCATGGGGATGCATGGACATGCGAATCCTGGCCGCAATCCCGACGCGTGCCCCGATCTCGTACCCGAGCACCAGGGCCACGATTATCGCCTCTCCGCCGAATCCCTCGGCCTCGGCAACAGCTAGGACAGCCGGCACCACGTGTATAGCCGGATGACCACGGGCAAACTGGTTTCCCTCGTCCAGTTCCAGGAATGTCCCGGCTGTGCCGTTGATGAGGCTGGCGTTGAGGACGTCGACCCGATATCCCTGCCCCAGGAGCGTCGCAGGACCATTGCCAGGCCTGGGGACCAGGCGACGGCTCATCTCCTGAACCTCTGGCTCCTGCGCCCCGGCCGCGATCACCGCCAGGGTGTCCGCCAGCACCTCCTTGGCACGGGTGACCACATGAGGGGGGAGTTCCTGGAATCGCAGCCCCTCTGCAAACTCGGACAATTGAGCCAGATACGGGGACATGGCAACCTCCTTTCCCCTCTACATCGTTGCCAATCCAAACTAGGATGCCGTTGGACCTGAGCGTCCTTGGCATGGCCGTGGCGAATATGTCTCATGCCCCCATGCCCAAGTAGACTCGTTTCACATGGTCGTTTTCCAGCAAGGCCCTCCCTTCACCGGATAGGCCTACAGCCCCTTCTTCCATCACGTACGCCCGATGGGACATGGCCAGGGCCTGGGCCACATTCTGCTCCACGAGCAGGATCGTCATCCCCTCGCGGTTGATATCCAGGATCACGCGAAAGATGTCTTCCACCACCAAGGGTGCTAGCCCCAGCGACGGTTCGTCCAGGATGAAGAGCCTGGGAAGGGACATGAGGCCTCTCCCCAGGGCCAGCATCTGCTGCTCCCCGCCCGAGAGGGTCCCCGCTGCCTGAGATCTCCGTTCCTCCAAGATGGGGAAGAGGTCCATCACGCGCCTAAGGGAACTCTCCCTCCTGGCCTTGGGTGATCTCAGGTAAGAGCCCATTTGGAGGTTTTCCAGGACCGTGAGGGTGGGGAATATCTTCCGACCCTCGGGCACCACCACCAGCCCCAAGCCGACGCGGTCGTAAGGGGGAAGATGGGTGATCTCCTGCCCTTCAAAGTAGATGTGCCCGCGGGATATCTGAACCAGGCCGCTCAAGGCCCGCACGGTAGTGGTCTTTCCCGAGCCGTTGGAGCCGAGCACGCAGACGACCTCTCCCTCCTCCACCTCCAGCGACACCTTCCTCAGGATCTGAACCTGCCCGTAGCCTGCATCCACTTCCTTGACGCTCAGAAGCCCCATGACGTTCCGACCCCTCGACACTGTGTCATCCACCGAGGCCCCGTCACACCACTCCGTGTCGGCCCAGATACGCCTCGATGACGCCAGGGTCCGAGCATGCCTCCTGGGGAGAGCCGGAGAAGATGCACTCCCCGTGGTGAAGGACGACCAGACGATCGCTCAGCCCCATAATCACCCGCATGGCGTGCTCGATCAGTAGGACGGCTACCTTTGATTCGCGCACCTTGCGCACCAGGGCTATGACATCTTCCTTTTCCGTTGGGTTGAGGCCTGCCATGACCTCGTCCAGCAGGATCAACTTGGGCTCCGTGGCAAGGGCACGGGCCAGCTCGAGCCTCTTGCGATCCGGCGTGGTCAGGCTGGATGCTGCAGAAAGGGCCTTTCTCTCCAGCCCGACGAATTCGAGGAGACCCCATGCCCTCTCCTCCACCGTGGAGATGTCGCTGCACCGGGCAAATGCCCCCACCGAGACGTTCTCCAGGGCCGTCAGATGGCCAAAGGGCTTCACGATCTGGAAAGTCCTGGTCAAGCCAAGCTGGCAGATCCGGTGAGGTTTGAGCCCTACAATCTCCTGGCCATCGAAGGTCACTGTTCCTTCATCAGGCCTCAGGAATCCGGAGATGAGGTTGAACAACGTAGTCTTTCCCGCCCCGTTGGGGCCGATGATCCCCACGATTTCCCCCTGCCTCACGGTCAAGGAGACATCCGAGACCGCCTTGAGGCCGCTGAAGGACTTCGTAAGGTGGCTTGCTCGAAGAAGGGTGCCTGCCTCGGAGCTCATCTCTGCCCTCCTTTGCGCAAGGCCAATCCCCTTCTGACCAACCCAGCCAACCCATCGGGCAGGAACATCACCACCACCACCAGTATGGCCCCGTAGAACATGAGATAGGCCCCTGAGTACGCCTGCAGGGCCAAGCGGGTCACCTCGGACAGTGGGGTGAGCACTAGGGAGCCGAGGAGGGGGCCAAGCACCGTGCCAGGTCCCCCGATGATAGGCCGCAGCATGATCTCCACTGAGTTGATCACGCCGAAGGTAGAGTCAGGATCGATGTACAGGAGGTACTGGGCATAGATGCTCCCGCCCAGGCCTGTCATCCCGGCAGAGAGGGCCATGGCCTTCATCTGGTAGCGAAGGGTGTCCACCCCAAGGGCTTCTGCGGCGTCGTGGTCTTCCCTCAACGCCATGAGGTAGAGCCCGGTCCTGGTCCCCTCCAGCCTCCAGACCACGAAGATCGAGGCCGCAGCCAGCCACAGCAAGATCACGTAAAAAGGCTCTTTGTCCAGGAACTGGAAGAGGATCGGGGCATTGCCCTTGAGCGGGATGAGGATCCCCCTGGCACCGTTCACCCATTCCCATCCCTTGGAGACCATGTGACAGATCTCTGCGAAGGCCAACATGATGAGGGCGAAGAAAGGCCCCTTTAGGCCGTACCTGAAACTGAGAAACCCGATGAAGAGGCCGACAGAGATGGAGACTGCCATGGCCCCGAACAACCCGACCCAGGGGGTGATCCCCGCCTTCACAAAGAGCAGGCTGCTGGTGTAGGCACCTAGACCGAAGAAGAGGGAGTGGCCAAAACTGAACTGCCCGGCGTAACCGCCCAGCACGTTCCATCCCTGGCCCATGAGGGAGAAGAGAAGGATCATGATCAGGCTGTGGGTGATCTTGGGAAACAGGTACGGCAACGCGTGGAGCCCGGCGAATACGAGGATGGCGATGACCCATGCGCTGGGGCTCATGGATCTCCTCAGTCTGCCTTCACGCCGCTGGCTCTCAGCCACTGCGCCCCCCGAACAGCCCCATGGGCCTGAAGAGCAAGATCACGACGAAGATGCCGAATGATATGATGGACTTCATTGCCCCGGGGAGGAACATGGCACCTACGCTCTCGGCCACTCCTATGATCAACCCCCCGGCAAAGGCCCCCACCAGGCTCCCCATGCCTCCTAGGACCACCACCACAAAGGCGTTTATGACAAACAACCCCCCCACGTAAGGGTAGACCGGGAAGAACGGTGTGATGGCCGCCCCGGCCACTCCCGCGCAGGCTGCCCCGGCCCCGAAGGCGAAAAGGTAAATCCGCCGCACATTGATACCCATGAGCAGGGCGCCCTCAGGCTCCTCGCTGGCCGCGCGCACAGCCCTGCCCAGATCGGTGCGGCTGAGGAGTAGATAGAGGGCTGCAGCGAAGATCACAGCCAGCAAGAAGGCCAGGAGCCTCACCAGGGAGAGGCTGATCCCTCCGACGTAGAAGTTCACATCCGTATACCAGGTCTTGAGGACTCTGTAGTCGGGCGACCAGAGATAGAGGGCCAGATTCTCCAGGAAGAGGGATACTCCCAGGGTGAGGAGGAGTTGATTGTGCTCGGGGGCGGCCATGATGGGCTCGATGAGGAATTTCTGGAAACCGGCTCCCACCGCAAAGAGGACCAGGATGACCAAAAATATGGAGAGGTAGGGATTCACGCCCCAAAGCGAGACCGACCAGTACGTGACGTACATCCCCAGCATCATGAGGGAACCATGGGCGAAGTTCACTATCCTCATGACCCCAAAGATCAGGGTCAATCCCACGGCTGTGAGCGAATAGACACCTCCTATGAGGAGGCCGTTGAGCAGAGACTGAATCACGAAAGACCAGGTCATGGGTCGCCCGCAGTTCCCCGGCACCCCCCTCCCCAACCTCCTTATTGGAAGCGCGAGGGTGGGGAGGGGCAGGGTGGGGATGTGGTTATCAGTGCAATGTGATGAACCAAGACTACGCCGGCACAGGGAAGACCGGCTTGGCCTCGGCATAGGCCGAGGGCCACACCACCTTGATCTGTCCTCCCAGGACTTGCATCATGGCGGCCGCGGCATTCTTGTTCTGACCGTCAGGGCCGAAGACGATGGGCCCCTGCGGAAGGATGTGCTCCTTCAGCTCGGTCTTGGCCAAGGCCTCCCTGAGGGCCTCCCGATCCGTTGACTTGGCGCGCTCGAGGGCGTCGGCCAGGACGTACATGGGCTGGTACGAGAAGACCGTGGATGAGCCCATCTCCGTTCCGAAGGCCTTCTTGTAATTTGCAAAGGCCTTCTTGGTCAGCTCGCTCTTCGGGTTGGCTCGATAGTTGCCGTCCATGACATATTCGGTCAGCTTGCCGAGCTCCTGTATGAACTTGGGATGGCTGAAGGCCCCGTTTCCGCAACCCACGATGGCCTTGGCCTTGAGCTTGAGGTCCCGCATGGTCTTGAGCACACGCACCCCGTCGCCAAAATAGCCGGTGGCCATGACCAAATCGGCGCCAGCGGCCTTGACCTTGCCTACCTCAGTGCTCACATCCGGGGCCGCAGGGGAGTACGGGACCTTCAGGATCACCTGGAAGCCTGCCTGGGAAGAGAACTTCTCCACGTGCCCGACCAAGGACTGGCCGAATGCCGTGTTGTCGTGAAGATACGCTATGGTCTTGGCACCCTGGCCCGAGGCCTTTATGATCTCGGCCAGATACTTCACCGTCTGGGAGGCCATCTGCTCGGCATTCGGCTGGACACGGAACGTGTACTTGAATCCCCTGGTCGTCACCTCATCGGCCACAGCCACGGATACCACAAATGGGAGTTTGAATTTCTCCGCTACCTGGGTCGCCACCAGGGTCACTGCGGACTGGTAACAGCCCAAGACGGCCACTGCCCCTGCGTTGAAGAGCCGCTCCACCTCACTTATGGCCTTCTCTGGCTTTCCCTCTGTGTCAGCATCCAGCAGTTTCAGCTTGGCCCCGCCCAGGGACTTGATCCCTCCGGCCGCGTTGATCTCCTGGACCGCCAGTACGAGCCCGTTCTTCAGCTCCTGCCCGTCGAAGGCCAGGGACCCTGAAAGGGGATGCAGGTGCCCGATGAGGATCTCCTTGGGCTCGGCCCCTCTGAGCACGTTGGGAAACCCCAGCGATCCCACTGTTGCCACGGCCCCTGCTGCTGCCGTGGCCTTGAGGAAATCCCTGCGGGTCGCCCCTCCATTTCCACTCTCCTTGCTCATGACCTCCTCCTTTCTCCTGACATGGGTCTTGCTAAAGCATACGTTTAGGCCAAGGACTCCCGGCCTGCCTCCTGCCCGGCAATGCGGCCCAGGACCAGCGCGGCCAGAAGCCCGTTACACGACAAATAGCCGTGGGGTCCCTTTCGGCCCGAGAACCCGGCGGCCGTGCCACCTCCTGCGTAGAGATTCGAAACCAGAGAACCATCCGGGCGCATCACCCTGGCCCGACGGTCCACCTTGAGGCCGCCCTGGGTGTGGAAGAGTGCACCAGTGACCTGCACCGCGTAAAGAGGCGGCACCAGGGGACGGGCGATATCGGAGCGACCCAGGGGATCCTGGGACTCCCCCCGAGCCGCCCGCTGGAAGGAGTCATGGGTCCTGAGCATCTCGTCCACAGGGAGCCGCATGCCAATGGCCAGATCCCGGATGGTGTCGAACCTGCGCACCGCTCCCATCTCCATGCACTGCCGGAAGTCCTCAAAGTCGGCGATCTGGTCCAGTATGACCTGGTCGAAGATCTCCACAGCCACCCCTTCTTCCTGGGCCAGCACGTCCAAGGCGTGCTCCGAGTAGCCGTGGCTCTCATCCACGAAACGCACTCCCCGCTTATTCACCTGGTAGCCCCCGAGGGAGATGGCGGCCCAGGTCAAGAGGGTCCCGTGGGGATAGGCCACGGATCCGTGGGCCTGATAGGAACCCATGTTCTCCAGGGCCGCGCCCAGGGCCGCCCCCCAGAGGATGCCTTCACCAGTGTTGCCCTCGTGACCGAAGTACAGGGCCTGTGCCATCTCCGGGATGTAGCGAGACACCATCTCCCGGTTGGCCCCAAAGCCGTTCAGGGCTAGGATGGTCCTGGATGCCCTGGCCAAATTCAACCCCACACCCTTGATCTCCACCTCAGCCCCCAGCACAGCCCCGTGTTCCGGATGCGCGACGAGCCTTCGGGCAGGGGCAGAGTAGGCTATATCTATCTTGCCGTTGGCCCGACAGGCATCCAGGATCTGCTTCAGGAGCTGGACCCCTTTGGTGCTGGCCGGGGCATGGACGCGATAGGTGGAATGTCCTGGGTAAAGGAAGCTGGTGACGAGCTGGAGCTGGATCCCCAGTGTGTCGACGAGCCAATCCACCAGCGGGCCTGATTGGCGGGCCACGTGAATGGTCAGCTCAGGGTCGCTCTCCCCATGATTCTTGGCCATGATGTCACGGGCCATGAGCTCTGGCGAGTCCTGGATACCCGCCTCCCGCTGCAATCTGGATCCGGCCGCAGGGATCATCCCCTGGCTCAGGGCCGTGTTCCCGGCAGCCTTCCCTTCCTTTTCAACCACCAGGACCCTGGCTCCCTCCTGGGCAGCGGAAAGGGCGGCCACCAGCCCGCAACCCCCGGCACCGATCACCAGGACGTCGGTCTCCACATCCCATGGAAGACTATCTGGATCGTCAGTCCACAGAATGAGCCTTGGGTCCCCGCGATTCAACTGAACTCCACCTCCTCGCTCTCGCACACAACGTAGAACCTAAATGCTGTCTTCCCCTCAGGTCCCCTCTCGGGTGGCACGGGGTTGTCCAGCCTCCATCTGGCCGCCTTTTCGAAGGAGGCCATGTCATCATAATGAAGCTCGGCGATCCTATAGAAGGTGGTCTCCCCGCGGACCACCCCTTTCACTGTGTTGAGGACCACCCGGCGAAGCCCGGGTATCTTCCGCAGGTCCGGTAGGTGGACCTCACGCAGCCACCTCTCGTACAGCTCCACTGTCATGCCGGGCTCTATGTCGTAACCCAATATGGCCTTGACCATCTTCTCGCCTCACGCGGTCTTGTATTTTGCCGCACACTACTTGCTTCACTCCATCTCCCTGCCGATCAACTGCCTCAGACTAGAGCCACCGGACGATCTCCGCCAGCTCCCTGTTCTCCAGATCCATTACTGCATCTGACAGCTCCCGGCATCCCTCATCCGAAAGAACGACCCTGGCATTGGCCTTGAACTTATCCAGGATCTCATCCCAGGTCGCGGGGTTTTCGGGCTCTCCCTTGGCCAGCTCCACCGAGGCGATGTAAGATCTCCCCCCGCGCGTGATCAGAGTCACCTTGGCCCCCCGCTTCTGGGGGTAGAGCTGCTCCCATTCCGGGCTCACCCTGAGTTCCACCCTGCGGGCCAGATCCTGTACAGCCGCGTCCGCGACTGCCGTCTCGTCGAAATCGGCCGCAGATGCAGAACCCCGGTGAAGGGCCAGGGCCACTGAGAAAGGGATGCTGAACTTGCCTGCCGAGGGGGTGGTGGCGTGAGGGATGCCAGCCAGCCGCACGGCTGCTGCATACGTCTCCACGACCACTGCCTGGATATCCGAGACGCCTTCCTGGACCTGCCTCAGGGCCGTCAAAGCCGCGTCCAGCGGGGCGTGGGCGTGCCGGCAGGCCGCGTGGAGCTTGAGATATGTCCTCAGGATCTCGTATTCGTCCCCGAGACCTTCAGTGAGGAGATCGGCCTTCACGTCATCTGCCACGGCCCTGAGCAAGCCATCCTCCCCCTCCAAGATTCCAAGTGGCCCCTTGGCCCCACGTCGAGCCAGCACTGCCGCCAAGATGCCCGAGGAGGCCGCCCTGGCCGGGTTGATGGGCTTTACCTTGGCGCCCTGGGCATCATGGTTTACCTGGAGCAAACCCGATGCCTGAAGCCCTGCCAAGCCAAGGCCACCTGCGGCCTCGTCTCGGGAGAGGCCCAGGATCCTGGCCGCAGCACCGGTCGCGCCAAAGACCCCGGCGATGCCCGTCGTGTGGAACCCCCTGTTCAGACTCGATGGGTTGATGGCCATGCCCAAGCGGATCATGACCTCGTAGCCGGCCACTATGCCGGCCAAGAGATCCCTGGTGGATGCCCCGGCCATCTCCGTTGCTGCGAGGGCCGCAGGGATCACCACCGTGCCTGGATGGGATGCCGCGAAGCGGTGGCCGTCATCCATGTCCAAGGCGTGGGCGCATGCTGCATTGGCCATTGCGGCGTGGACGGCCGGGTACTTCCCCGGGGTCTGAAAGATGGTGGCCTCGCCTCTACCGCCCAACTCCTTCAGGTAAGTTGCCATCATGCGTGGGAACTCCATGAGAGCGTATCCGGCCAAGGCCACCCCCAGGAGATCCAAGAGGAGCTTCTTGCCCTGTTTGATGACCGGTTCGGGCAGGGTCTCGTATCGCGTCTCCACGCAGAAGCGGGCGTATCTCATGGCCAGCGACTCCATGGGGTCACTCCTCTGCCCGGCGCGATTCCCTGGCCCGTATGGCCTCGTCCAGGTCCAGGAGGGCCTGGGCCCGCCTGAAGGAGCCGTAGTCGATCATCCGGCCGCCCAAAGAGGTGGCCCCGAGTCCCTTGGCCTGCGCTTCCTCATAGGCAGCTACCACCTGCCTGGCCAGCTCCACATCCTCGGCCGCAGGGGAGAAGACCTGGTTCACAGGTGCCACGTGGCGGGGGTGAGTGAGCTGTTTGCCCGAAAACCCCAGGAGCTTCACCTTGCTGGCCTCCCGAACGAGACCGTCGATGTCGATGACGAGACCGAAGAAGGGGGTGTCAATGGCATGGACCCCCGAGGCGCGGGCGGCCATGGCCAGGGCTGAGCGGGCTGCGAGCGTCATGGTGAAGTACTCCTCGGGCGCGATCCTGGTTACGCCCATGCCGGCACCCATCTCGCGTGAATAATCCCCTGCCCCGAAGGCGATCCCCATGACCCTGGGGCTAGCCCCGATTATCTCCCTCACCTCAAGCACTCCAAGGGGAGTCTCGATCAGGGCCATGATGGCTGTCCGGCCTGTCTCGATCCCCCTTTCCTTTTCCAGAGTTGCCAGCATGGCATCGAGGGTCCGGATCTCTTCTGCAGCTTCTGTCTTGGGAAGCATGATCCCCTCAAGGCCCTGTGTCATCACGTATTCCAGATCCTCGGCGGTCATCCCTGTGTCCATACCGTTCACCCGCACGAATACATGAAGGCCTTGCTCGCGGATCATGGGTATGGCGTCACGGGCGAAGACACGGGCCGTCTCCTTTTCACCCATGGGACAGCCGTCCTCGAGGTCGAGGATGACCGCATCGGCCCCTTCGCTCAGGCAGTTGTTGATCATGCGCCAACTGTTGGCCGGCACGTAGAGCATCGAGCGAATGAGCATTGCCATGGAAAAGGACCCCTTGAAAGCCTTGGCTTCAGCGGCCGAAGACCGACTTCAGGGCCTGCCCCAGTTCGTCGGGTCGGTTCACCACGTGTGCCCCCACTGACCTCAGGGCTTCGATCTTGCCCTCGGCCGAGCCCCTGCCGCCCTCGACTATGGCGCTTGCATGAGAAAAGCGAAGCCCGGCGGGAAGGCCACTTCCGGCGATGTACGCCACCAGGGGTTTGGTGTAGCCCCCGGCGGCGATGAGCTCGGCCGCCTCCTCCTCCATCACCGTGCCGATCTCTCCGAAATAGACGACCCCGTCAGTGTCTTGGTCCGCCTGGAACAGGGGAAGGATCTCAGCCAGGGTCGTGCCAAGGACAGGCTCTGAGCCCAGATGCACCGCGGTGCTGATCCCGAAACCAGCGGAGCAGACGACCCAGCTGAGGGTGGTGGTCTGCCCGCCGGAGCGGGAGACCACACCGATTCGGCCCTGGCGGAAGGCGATCCTGGGCAGATCCGAGGAACCGATGAAGCCGCCCAGCCCACCGAGAGAGGCCCTGCCTGGGCTCACCACTCCCGCAGAACCCGGACCGATAAGCCGTATCTGGTGTTTCCTGGCCTGGGCGATTATCCACAGGGCATCGTGGAGGGGCACCCGCTCCACGCGCATCAGCACTGTCTTGATCCCGGCCTCAAAGGCCTCGACCACGGCCCCCTTGGCCTCCGGTCCAGGGACCACGGTGACCGCTGCGTCCACCTCTCCTACCACAGCGATCGCCTTCGCCACGGTATCGAAGACCGGGATTCCCCACACCACCTGCCCGCCCCGGCCGGGCGTCACCCCTGCCACCACCTTGGAGCCCACCTCGAGCATGCGCCTGGCCACGCCCTGCCCAAATCGTCCGGTGATGCCCTGGATGAGCATCCGGGTGTTCTCGTCACTCAATATGGCCATGCCCCTATCCCCTAGTGCCCCAGGGCCGTCGATCCCTGGAATCCATTCCCAGGACGGGAGGCCTCCCCACGGCCCTCAAAGGAGGTTCACCGAGATCTCAATGCACCCCGTCCCCATCACCGAGCACTGATACTCACAGCTCAGGCACTCATTGTCGAGCCGGACGATCTCCTCCGGATCAGCCACGGCCAGGACCGGCCGGTTTCCCTCTATCTTGAGCACGTTTCGACCGTAAAGCCGGCACGCCTTGACGCAGGCGAAGCCGCAGACAGGCTGGGAGGTCTTTTCCTGGGCAGGCATGCAGCGGGTGTAATCGATGGTGATCCTGGTCTTTCGAGTCCGAAACTGCAGGTGATCTACCTCGACCATGTGCGGTCACCTCTTGTCAGCCTGATACTCCTTGACCAGGGCCTCCACCCTGTCCGCTATGAAGTCAGTGGCGTAGATGTATTCCCGCCCGTAAAGCTCCCATCTCAGCGGCAGATCCTTGAAGCCGTTTCGGATGATCTCATGGGCTTCTTTCTCCTTGTTGCCTGCCAGCAGAAGGACCACCGGAAAACCGGGCCTCTTAGGGGCCTCTTCCCTGAAGGCCTTGACCAGGGCATGGGCGTGGTGCCACATCTCCTGATTGGCCAGGACCGCCCCCATGAGCACGTACCCGTCTATGGGCTGGGAGAGGATGTACTTCACCACACTGTAAACCTTGCTGGCCGGGGGATCCCCGCTTGTGTCTGCGTAATTGGCGATCTTGAGGCCCCTGGCCACAAAGGCCGTGGCGCCCAGCATGGCGCCTCCCCCTCCTATACCGTGAAACCCCAGCCAGCCCTCACCCTGGATCTCCGGTACCATCTGGGCGAAATAACCCGTTCCCCGATAATCCCCCTCCTCGATGGACCATGCCCGGACCTCCAGATCCGTGGGGGGGCGGTCCATATCCCTCGGCACCAGGATCTGGAGTTCCGGGTGGCGAAAAACGGAGTTGTCGTCTATGGTGAAGTGGCAATCCGCGGCCACCACGCCTCCCCCTCTGCTCAAGACCAGCGGGTTGACCTCCACCCCCCGCGCATCGTAAGCCACGAAGGCCTCGTAGACCCGAACCAAGGCCTGAGCCACCTCATGGGCCGTTTCACTCGCTAAGGGCGGGCCATCGAAGGAGACTCGCGACAGTAGCTCCCGCGCATCCTCCATCCCCACCCCGGCCAAGTAATCCACTTGGAGGGTGGCCACCCGCTCCGGATTGCGCCTGGCCACCTCCTCCACCGATGTGCCGCCCTCTGCTCCAAAGATCAGCACCGGACCCTTTATCCTGTGGGAGTTGCTCACCGTCACGCCGCAGAAGAACTCCCGCTCCACATTCAACTGTTCCTCCACCAGGACCTTGGAGACCTGAAGCCCCTTGATCTGGCAGCCCAGGAGCTGGCCGGCCCTGATCTCGGCCTCCTCTGGGGTGGCCGCAAACAGGATCCCGCCGGCTTTGAGCCGGCCGGCCGCAAAGACCTGAGCCTTGATCACCGTTGGCTTGCCGATCGCAGCTGCGGCCTTGCGGGCTGCTTCAGGCGTATCCACACACTCGCCAAGCGGCACAGCCATGCCCATCTTTCTCAGGAGTTCCTTACCCTGATACTCGTACAGCCTCGCCATTACCCCACCGCTCTCGGCAATCTCCACCGAAGACCATCAGAGCTGTGATCTCGCCGACGTCGTTGAGTTCATCCAGTTTCCAGACGGTCTCTATCAGCCTTTCCATCTGGTCCCGTGGCATGACCCTGGAAGCCATGGATCGGAACTTGGACTCCACTTCCTGGTCGCTCATGGGGTTCCTCGCATGCCCTCGCGGGTAGTCCACCCGCTTCCTCAACAAGCGCCCATCCTTGAGCGTGATCTCTGAGATGCCCGCCGGCCTTTCCTTGTCCAGGGAAGGATCCCCGACGAGGATGATCTTCTCTATCAGCTCCAGTGCCCTCGGATCTGCGTACTTCTCTGGCTTGAACTGATCCGGACCGATGGCCCGCTCCAGGATGGCAATGGCCGTGAGCCAGTAAGAGCTGTGATCAGCGGTCTCTTTGTTGCGGGGGTATTTCTTGACCGGGTCACCTGTGTGGTCAGCACACCTCTTGCTCGTCGTGATGCGTATGGAGACCACGTCCTCCGGATGGATATCGTGTTCTCGTGCAAGGGTGAGCGTGGCGGTCAGGTGGCCGTGGGCCGAGAAGTCGGCAATGATGGACTTGAGACAGGTCTCACGGATGGTCCAGCTTCCCTTGAAGTCCAGAAGTGGTTGAAGGTCGTAATGACCTCCCATGATGACTTCCGCAAACCCTCCCTCGCCCTCCACCATGCGGGCCGGCCCGGTGAAACACTTGCGGGCCAGGGCCAATGCCTGGAGGCTGGCCTGTGCCATGGTGGGAAAGCGGATGTTCTTGGTGTTGGTGTACTCCTCAGCGGCTGTGTCCAGAATGCCCAAGACCGCGTGGCACGAACCCGCTATGCCCACGGCGTTCTGGATCTGCTCCGGGCTGAGCCCCGTCATTCGCCCTAGCACCACTGGCATGACATAGGCCCCGCGGGTATCCCCGTTCCAGCCCCGCTTCTCCATGCCAGGGCCGGTCACCCCCTTGAGAAAGGCCAGGGACAGATCATATCCAAGGTTTATGGCCACGATGACCTCCCGGCCACAGAGCCCCTCTTTCTCTGCCAAGGCCAGGATGGGTGGGATCACCTCGCTGGGGTGGTAACCTGTCCGATAGGTCTCCCCCTGGAGGATGAAGGCCGTGTCGTTGTAGTCCAGGAAGCGAACCATCGCCCCGTTGGCAAGCGCTACCATGCCCAGGGAGCTCTTGAGGCCGCTTCCGAACACGGTGGCCTCACCAGGGTGGCCACACTCGCTCACCACCTCTTGGATTATCCGGCTGGCGTCGCTGGAGTATCCGCCTATGGCACAGCCCAGTGTATCCAGAAGCACCCGCTTGGTCTGGTGCACCACGTCCGGAGGGATCTCCTCGTAGGTCGCCGCGATGGCACTTTGGGCTATCTTCATGGCCACGTTGTTCCGTGAGGCCAGCTCTCGATGGGGTTGGCTCATGCCTGCTCCCAGCCGTAAGAGGATCGCGACTTCTTCCTGCGCAGCCGCACCGTGAAGTGGTACCTGTCAGCACGGTACAGGACCCATACGTGCTCGATGGGTTTGCCCTTGGAATCGAACACCGTCCGCTCCACGCGCAGGAGCGGGTCTCCGGTCCTGATATCGAGGTGGGCGGCCACATCCGGCTCAGCCACCGTGGCCTCGATGGTCTGGAGGGCCTTCCAGGCCCTAATCCTCAGGTCCTCCTCGAGAATGGACAAGAGCGGCCTCTCGGTGAGGTCCATGGATTGGATCCTCAGGCCGATCTCCTCAGGGAGATAATTCACCACATGGGAGAAAGGACTCCCATCCAGAAGCCGCACCTTCTCGATGCACAACACCCGTGCCCCTGGATCCAGACCCAACCGCTCCTGGACAACGCCGCGGGCCTCCACCATACCCATGCGTAGGATCTTCACACGGGTCTTGTGCCCCATGGCTATGATGTCCTCTATGAATCCTGAAGAGCGAGGCGACTCCACGGTGCGTGCCTGCTCCGAGACGAACGTGCCCTTTCCCCGGTGGCGCTTAAGAAGCCCCTCTTCCACGAGGATGGAGAGGGCGTGGCGCACCGTGATGCGGCTTACCCTGTATTCATCCGCCAGGGCCTCCTCGCTTGGGAAAGGATCCCCTGGGCGCAGCTCCATGGAGACGATCCTCTTTCGGAGTATCGTCGCCAACTGGTAGTAGAGGGGTATGGCCGTATCCCTGTGCACCATCCTCATGCCATGGGATCAAATGGGTCGATGGAGGTACTCGCCCATGCCTGTCTTGCCCACCACTTGGCCCTCGGCGAAGGTGAGCTGACCCCTCAAGAGGGTGAACCTGGGCCAACCCTTCAGGCGAAGCCCCTCGAAGGGGGTGTAATCCTGGGCAGAATGGAGTGCCGCTGCGGTGACCTCCTTCTCCCAGTTCAGGTCCACCACTGCCAGGTCCGCGTCCGCGCCCACCATGAGGGAGCCTTTCCTCGGATAGAGCCCGTGGGCGACCGCTGGGTTAAAGGCGCTGAGCTCCGCAATCCGGGTCAATCCAAGCCCCCTTCGGAAATGGCCCTCGCCCACCAGCACTGGAAACATGAGGGCTGTCCCGCCAAAGCCCGGCATTATGCTCCAGAGTTCACCCTGGCGCAGGGCCTTGGGGTGACATGCATGGTCGCTCACCACGGTTTGGATGTCTCCAGCCAGGACCGCAGACCAGAGATGCTCTACATCCGCCTTGCCTCGGACCGGGGGGTTCACCTTTCCAAGCATGCCGTAATCCTTCTCGTAGCTCATGGAGAGGTGGTGGAGGGTCCCCTCCAGGAGGTGATTCAAGTCGGGCTGCTCGGATTTGACCTGCCGGGCTGCCTCCACTGCTTGGCGGCTGCTCAAGTGAAGGAAGTTGATGGGGCATGCCGTCTCCTTGGCGATGACCCCCACCTCCTTGATGGCCAGTTCCTCCTGCCAACCGGGACGAGCTTGGCTGTAATCCTGCATGGCATTGCCCGTGGGGTTGGCCTTTGTCTCCTCCATGGTGGCGGTGATGATCTCCGGGTTCTCACAGTGGATGCTCAAACGCACCTCTCCCCTTCCTGCCAGGGCGCGGTTCATTCGAGCGACCTCCTTCATGAAGAGGTAGAGAAAGCCGAAATCCAGTGACTCCCTGAGCATCAGATATCCGTGGCTCTGTTTGGAGCCGGATAGGTCGAGGCTCTTATAGAACATGTAATACTTGAACGTGGTCACCCCGCATTCTCGAACCAGCCATTCGATCTCCGCCAACTGCTCACGGCTCATAATGGCGATATGAAAGGCGTGATCCGTGAGGAACGCCCCGGCCGATCTGGACATGAGCTCCGGAAAGATCTCGCGGTACGGGCCTGTCTTGTTCAGGTAATTCTGTCCGGTCCTAAAGTAGCTCATGATGGTCGTCACGCCCCCGGAGGCGGCCGAGGCCGATTCACTGGCCGCATCCTCGCTGAAGGGGCGGTAGATGCCCACGTGGAAATGGGAGTCCACAACCCCCGGAAATACGTGAAGCCCGGTGGCGTCCAAGGTCTCTTCACAATCTGAAGAGGGGATCTCAGCTGCTATGGCGGCAATCCTCCCGGATTTCACACCGATATCCGCTCGAAACACCCCGACTCTGGGCATGACGATCTGCCCGCCTCTCACCACCAGATCGTATCTGGACATGGACCGACCTCCACGGGACTCAACGAGCTCGCAAACGTATTCTTATTATAACTTTATGACTTTTTCAAGGGATTTCTTTCTTGAGGTTCTCAGAGGGGGTTTCTCGGCGACTGCACGACAGGAAGCTCCAGATGCAAGAGGCGTGACCCCTGAGTGGTGAGGCGTGGCCGGGAGCCAGGTCCCAGCGACCAGGGATGCAAGTGAAACACAACTGGTCACGGGGGGTGACGGCACCGGTCTATTCCGTCTGTCTGGTCTATCTCGTCTGTTCGGTCTATTCCGTCTGTTTCGTCTGGAGAAAGCATGGGATCGTCAGGTGCTTCGG
>CAZOXN010000004.1:0-19065 GCA_964583655.1 uncultured Desulfarculaceae bacterium
CCTTCGGATGGGCAACAGGGTCGGCGAGCGATGTCAAATGTTGAGACCTGACCCCGACCCTTGCACGGATCGCAGGGTCTGGTATAATTGCCTCACAAGATGGTCTACTCTTCCGGAAACCAAGATAATTGGGGGAGATAGACGATGGTAAGGGTCATGATAGAGCGTCGGCTAAAGAAGAGGGAGGACATAGGACGCTTGCTTCTTGAGCTCCGGATGGCCGCCATGCTCCAGAAAGGTTACATCTCGGGCGAGACGCTGGTCAGCACAAAGAGTGACTCCACGATTCTGGTCGTGAGTACGTGGCAAAGTCTGGGCGACTGGAAGGCTTGGGAGAAGTCAGAAGAGCGCGCCGAGATCAACCGGAGGATCGAGGCCTTTCTGGCCAAGAAGCCAACGGTCAAGACCTATCGGGTGTTGTCAGCGGAGGAGTTGGAGTATCTTGAAGACCCCCACTCCTGGATGCAGAAGAAGGAGCGCCCCTCTCTCGACGGATGAGAGACTGGACTGACGTGCGTACACGTCGCATTGCTCAGTCTTCCACTGGGAGTGATGTATAGGAAGTCGGGCCTCTGGAAGCCCCGAATTCCGTTGGATGCTTCCACCACGCCCCTCTCACGTGAGCCGCCCAGACCGCCTCCTCAGCCTCCCTGTCCTTCCCAAGGCTTGGCCGCGAGGGCTTGGATTCAAGGGCAAGGAGATGGGATGAAAGTGATACTTAGGGGGCACCATCTGGTCTGCCTGCGTTTCTACGACGGGACAGGCTATGAGGAGAGATTCCGCGAGGAGCTCCGCGCTGTTGTGGCTGGCGCAAGTCAGCACGGGGTCTGGGTCGGCGAGGGGGTGGATGACTTGTGCATTCATTGCCCTTCTGTGAGACAGGGCCGCTGTGCTGACACGCCCACAGCAGATGAGGAGGTCAGGGCCATGGACCGCGTTGCCTTGACGCTCTTGGGGCTTCGGCCCGGGGAGACCGTGTGGTGGGGCGAACTGGGCCAGCGGATCCCAGGGTTCTTCCCGCGCTGGCAGGCGGAGTTCTGTGATGTCTGTGCCTGGAGGGGGGGATGCGAGGGGAGCGATGCGTATAAGAAGCTCTGTCAGGGCTCCCGGTAGCTGCCACGCACCAGTACTTGCCCCAACAAGGGACCGTGGTCACAAGTCATGGCACCAAGCTTGACACCTTGCCTCAAGGCATAGTAGAAGCGTGTGCGGGTCAGGCACTTCCTGGGTCAGTCAATTCCCACATGCAAGGAAGGTGCAATGAGCGAAGAACCACGTCGTCGACTCCTGGAGATGCTCCTGGAGAGGTCCTACCAGTATCGGCCCGGCAACCCTTTCACCCTCTCGTCCGGGAGGGTAAGCCCCTATTTCATAGACTGTAAACCGGTGACCAACAGCGCCTCAGGCCTCGCCCTGGTGGGGGAGATCTTCTTCGACATGGTACGCCACCTGGACATAGTGGCCATCGGGGGCCTGACCATGGGGGCGGACCCCATCGCCCACGCGGTCTCCCTGGTGAGCTGGCAGAAGGGGAGGCCTGTCAATTCCTTCAGCGTCCGCAAGGTGGCCAAGGACCATGGACACGAGGGGTCAAGGGTGCTGGTCGGGTATGTACGAAGTGGGGACCGCGTGGCCATCGTGGACGACGTCATCACCACGGGACAGTCCACCATCTATGCCATAGAGCAGGCCGTGGCGCATGGACTGGTGGTGGTCAAGGCCGTCGTGCTCGTGGACAGGCAGGAGGGGGGGAGGGAAGAGATCGAGAAGAGGGGCGTCGAGGTGGAATCCGTCTTCTCCCTCTCGGAGCTGAGGGAGATGGCTGGCAGGAGTCTCGGGTAGTTCGTCAGGCCCCCTGGTGAATGAACCCGGACAGGATAGTACGAGATATTGTCCCACCGCCTCGGGCATCTCGCGAGGAGGGCCAAGGGAGGCCCATCCTCCAGCAAGGTGTTTTCTCCCCCGCGCTAAGCAGATATAATGCATGAGATGATAGAGGAGCATCACCGGCTGGATGCCTAGCTTGGGGCCCTACGCTAGTGTGTCCATCCCACGAAGAGGGGACTCCCGAGAAGGCGAGCCAAGGCCTTCCGGGTGGGAGCCGGTTGCAGGACTTATCTCGGGGGGTATGATGGATTTCAAGGGCGGGGAGAGACGCTCTGGCCTGGACCGTCGGGTACACCAGGAGATCCGCCTTCCGGACCGCAGGGTGCAGGACAGGAGATCCTCGGTACCTGACGAGTTCTATTTCGAATCGGTGGATGCGGCCCTCAGGAGATTCCCGGACCAGTTGTGGGTGGCGAAGGGCAAGCCGAAATTGTGGGTGAGGTTGTACGAGAACGAGGGGGTCACGGTTTGGCGTGATCTGGGCTTCGGTTTGATCAGATTGGTGACCCCTGAGGGGGTAGGGGAAGGGAGGGATATGGTCTCGGTCAAGGGGGTCTATGCGGTGTGCCGCGATCGAAAGATCGAGGTATATATGGAGGAGTCCGCGACCAGGTCGGCGTCCGGGGATGTGGGCACAGAAGGAGGGATCTCGCCAACCGAGGACACTTTGGAGCTGGAGGTGGAGGCAGAGGTGATCCTCGATGACGTAGACGATGGGCCTTCGGAGCCGTGAGGGTTAGGGGGGGAGAAGGTCGAGCGCATGGAGAAGGGCAAGGATCGATGGACGTGAGAGCCAGATGGTGTCAGGAAGAGGGGCGCCAGCAGATCCGTGCGTGAGGTTGGAACAATGGCCTACACATATCAGGAGCTGAGGGAAAAGACGGTGGCCGAGCTTCGTGAGATCGCCTCAGGTATCGAGCACGAGGCAGTCCAAGGTCACACCCAGATGAACAAGTCTCGCCTCCTCGCAGCCATATGCGGGGCACTGGGCATCGAGATGCGCGAGCGCCATCAGGTGGTGGGGCTAGACAAGGCGGCCATCAAGAAGCAGATCAAAGCCCTCAAGGCGAGGCGTGACGAGGCCCTAGCGGCTCACGATCACGCCAGCCTGAAGACCACCCGCAGGAAGATCCACTTCCTCAAGCGGCAACTGCGCAAGGCCACTGTCTGAATTGCATGTGGCCCCGTGGTCTTCAGCTCCTCGGCACCCGAGTGAGCATCTCCAGGCATTGCCAAGCGCAGTCCCGACCGCAGTAATGCATCAGACGCGGGTTGAAGCACGTGATGCTGTGGAGGACCTTTTTCCCCCTGTGGGTCCTCCATTCCAGAAAGACCATTGATTCCCCATGGCCTTCGGGGCATTCCATCCTTCGGGTAACCCATCTGGACCTTTCTTCCATGGATCGGGCCTCCCATTTCGAGCCGGAAGTCAAGCCGAGGTCCTGGGGCGCTCTCAGTCCATATGTTATGCGCTATGGGGTTCAGAGGAAACCGTACGCAAGGACCTCGGCCCTCTTGACAGACCCAGGCCAACGGGATATATGCACACCTGAAGGTCCAGCCCATGCCCTGAAGATGGGGAGCTATCCTGTGGGTTCCAAAGCAACGGATGCGGTGTCGGCGAAGGCGACGAAGGATACAGGAAGCGGTCTTGCGCACACAAGGAGGAAAGCCATGAGATGCTTGGGTCTGGGAAGGTTCGCGATGGTCTTCTTGGGGGTCCTTTCCCTTTTCGCTGCGGGGGGGGCGACGACTTGGGCCGAGGTGGGGGTGACGGACAACAGCATCCTCATCGGGTCCATCCAGGACACCACAGGGGCTGTGGCCGCATTCGGGATATCGCGCCTCGAGGCCATAAAGGCCTTGCTGAATCACGTCAATGAACAGGGAGGGGTGAACGGGAGGAAGATCCTTTACGTGAGCGAGAGCGACAACTACGAACCCCCCAAGACGGTCTTGGCCTTCAAGAAACTCACGGAGGTGGACAAGGTCTTCTGCATCGTGGGCCCGCTGGGCGTGCCGAACATCATGGCCATGATACCGCTGGCCCAGGAGCGCAAGATACCGACCTTGTTCATAGGGGGGAACACCTCCAAGCTCTACCATCCCCCGCAGCGTTACATCTTCGGGCTCTGGCCGGCGTACGAGGATTTCGCCAAGGTCCTCGCAGATTACCTGGCCCAGGACCTGAAGATGCCTAACGCGAAAGTCGCCCACATACATCAGGACAGCGATTCAGGCAGGGACAGCCTGAGGGGATTCCAGGAACAGATGGCCAAGCACTACCCCGGGATGAAGCTCGTGGCCTCTGAGGGTTTCAAGTACGGCACGGTGGATTTCAGCGCCAACGTCTATAGGATGAGGGAGGCGAACCCCGATGTCGTCGTGTTCAGCACCATCTTCACCTATTCCGCCCAGATAGCGCGGGAGATGGAGAAGGTGGGGTGGAGGCCGGTCCTCCTCATGGACGCCACCAGCGGGGACGACCGGTTCATTGCACTGGGTGGCTCGGCAGTCCAGGGCGTTGTGGCACAGAAGACCCTTCCTCTCATGACCGAGGACGTCCCTGGCATAAAGTTCTACAAGGAGCTCATCAGGAAGTATTTCCCGGAGAGCAAGATCAACCCGTCTCAGTTCGGTGCCACCGGCTTCGTGGAGATGCAGTTGGCCCTGGAGGCCATGAAGCGGGCGGGGAAGGATCTCACCCGGGAGGGCCTGGTGGAGACCTTGGAGTCATTCCGGGACGTGGACATAGGGAGCATACCACCCGTCAGCTACAGCCCGCAGAAGCGCTGGGGTCTGAATCAGATTATCCTCGTGAAGGTTCAAGGCAACGAGTTCGTGAAGGTGAGCGGCTGGCGCGGGCCCAGATAGAGGGCGAAAAGAGCCCTCCGTTGCCCCAAGGCGAAGCCCCCAGCGCCCAGCAGCCCTGTGAATAGCGACCCGCACAGGGAACTCGCAGGGACGTCGCTCCAAAGGGTGAGTCTGTCCGCTCAGGCCGTGACCCTCGGGCCTCGGTGAACACGCCTTCGACCACGGCTTCTCTCCTTCGCCTCATGGGGGCCGGATGGGCCAAAAGGGAGGTTTGGCCATGGACGCCACGAAGTGGATCGATTCTCATCTCGAGTCCCGTCTGGGTCAACTTGAGCGGGCCAGGGCAGATGGACGCAAGGTCGTGGGTTATCTGCCAGGGGGGTACTTCCCTGAGGAGTTGGCCCTGGCCTCAGGGGCCATACCCGTTTGTCTGATACGGGGGGGAGAGCACTGGGCAACGGAGATCGCCAATGCCTATGTGAGCCGATGGATCGACACCTTTTGTCGGGCCCAGATAGGATACGCAGTTTCCGAAAAGGACCCTTATTATAAGGTGCTGGATCTGCTTGTGATCCCGGTGACCGACAACAACGTGCGGGCCGTGTCCGACGTGCTGGGCTATCACACCAGCATGGATCTGTTTCCGTTCGGGGTGCCGCACGTCAAGGAGGAGAGCAGCCGGAGATACTATCTCCACGGGATCACGAGGCTGAAGGAAAGGCTGGAGGCCCTGACCCGGGTCCCCATCACGGAGGAAAGACTCCAGGACGCCATCGCCCTGTGCAACCGGGAGAGACGGCTTCTCAGGGAGATCAGCCTCACGAGAAAGCAGGAGGTCGTGCCCATCAGTGCCGAGGATTTCGTCCGGCTCAACCACTCCTCCATGCTCTGCGACAAGGAGTTGATGGTGGCGGGGTTGGAGGGCGTCTGTCAAGGACTGAGAGGGGACCAGGAGGCCTCAGTGGGAAGGGGCCCCAGGGTCCTCCTCACAGGCTCCACCCTGGCCATGGGGGACGACAAGGTCCTGGATCTCCTCGAAGAAGCCGGCGCCACGGTCGTGGTGGAGGAGTTCGCCGAGGGCATCAGGCCTTACTGGGAAGAGGTGGACACCGTAGGCGACCCCGTGGAGGCGCTGGCAGAGTGCTACTTCATGCGGAGGGTGGCACCGGCATGGTTCAGGCCAGGGGACGAAAGGCACGAATTCCTCATCGGGCTTGCCCAGGAGTTTCGGGTCGACGGCGTGGTCTGGTACTCTCTGATGTATCGGGAGTCTTACAAGATCGAGTCTCACTACTTCAGAGGGATCCTTCAACAGAGGGCGGGGCTTCCCATGCTGGTCCTGGAGTCCGATTACGACCCATCTGAGTCCGGTCCCATGAGGACCCGGGTGGAGACCTTTGTCCAAACCCTGGGGGGGTAAGCGATGGCAGCCTATTACGACGATGTCCTGAGGCTCTGTGGGTTCGAGGGTCAGGAACTGGAACGGGATCGACCCAGGATCGAGAGGGCGCTGGAGAGGCTCCGGTTGGGGCCCGAGCACATGGATGTGGCCGAGGAGCGACTGAGGAGGTTCTTCGAGATCGACCTTAGAGGTGTAAGGAGGCTCCTCAGGGTCTGGCTCCAGGAGACCTTCGATGTGGTATTGGCCAGGGAGGAGGGGAAAGGGGTGGTCTATTTCGGATACCCTCCGATCCAGGCAACGGGCATGGCCATCAAGGAGGCCTCCAAGGGAAGGCTCTACGTGGGTTGTCCCGAGATGGTGCTGTGCCACAGCCTTGGACAGATCTTCGATAGGCTCACCCCTTTGCTGGAGGCCGCGGAGCAAGGGGGGTTGCCGCCCGGCCATGCCATGTGTGCGTTGCTTCAGATCAAACTCGGGGCATTGGCCAAGGGGATACTGCCTGTGCCGGATCTGGCCGTGGCCACCAGCTATTACTGCGACATGGGACCCAAGGCCGACGAACTCATGGAGAAGCTCCATGGGCATCGCACCATATACATCGATAGCTGCATGGACTCCCCTTGGGGGGAGTGGCCCTCCTTCCACTCGGAGAGGGTCGCTTACCTGGGGGCGCAGATAAACAAGTTCTTCGAGGAGGTTCGACGCTTATTCGGGGTGGAGGTGGACGAGAACGCCTGGGCCAGTGCCAAGGCCGTGGGACGCCATTTGTACGAGAGCTCCCATCGGCTCAGCCAACTGATGATGGCCGATCCCATGCCACTCAGCGGGTCCGACGTGGAGCTGGCGCTCCAGTTCGCCACGGCTTGCACAGGTAGCGCCATGGCCGAGGGACCGGAGGCCATCGACTTGCTGTGTCGAGATGTGGAGGAGAAGATCAGCGCCGGCGAGGGGGTCGTGGAGAAGGGGGCCCCGAGGGTCCTGATCTTCAACCAACACTACTCCGACCCGGCCGTGACGAAGATGATGGAGGAGGCTGGGCTCGCTGTATCGGCCACCCTGGCCACCGTCCCCCCGAGGAGGCCGGCCCGGCCTGGGGACTACATCACCATAGGGGAGAAGAGGGCCGAGCAGGCCATGTGGAGCGGGATATACCACAGCACCTACGGCTGGGCCAAGCGGTTCGAGGACGTGGCAAAGGCCCTGGGGGTCGATGGCGTGATATACAATTACCAGTACAGCTGCCGGCCTCTGGCCTTGAGCTCTGACCTGGTGAAACAATTCCTGGAAAAGAACACCGGGATCCCCACCCTCGCACTGGAGATGGACTACTACGACAGCCGCAATTACAGCCCGGCTGTCCTCCGGACCAGGGTGGAGGCCTTCGCGGAGATGCTCAGGGCAAGGAAAAGAAGCGGACCTCGGGTAGGGGGTCACGGGGACTCTGGATGAAGACGGATTCGCTGATCGTGGCGGGGGTGGATGTGGGCGCGGCTACGGCCAAGGCCGTGATCCTGAGCGCCGAGGGGGTAGTGGCCTCGTCCATCCTCCCCACCGGGGCCAGTGCGGTGAAGGCGGCCGAGGAAGTCGTTGTCTTGGCCTTGGAAGCAGCCGGGCTTTCCATGGAGGCCCTGGGATTCGTTGTCTCCACAGGGTACGGCCGCAGGGCGGTCTCTTTCTCCGACAAGGCCCTCACGGAGATCATGTGCCACGCCAGGGGGGCCAGCGCACTGGTCCCAGGGGCGCGCACGGTCATCGACATAGGGGGACAGGACAGCAAGGTCATCGCCATCGATGGCCGAGGCGGGGTGACCAACTTTGTGATGAACGACAAGTGCGCCGCGGGAACGGGGCGGTTCTTGGATGTCATGGCCGGGGTCCTCCACGTTGACATCAGCGAGATAGGGGACGTGTCCCTGCGGGCCAAGGAGAGGTGCCAAGTCACCAGCACCTGCACGGTCTTCGCCGAATCGGAGATGGTCTCCCTCCGGGCCGATGGCAGGAGCCTGGAGGATATCCTGGCTGGGATCCATCATGCCATGGCCCACCGGGTGGTGGTGATGGGCCGCTCCGTGGGTTTCAAGGGGGCAGTTGTCTTCACGGGGGGGGTTGCCAGGAACATCGGGATGAGGAAGGCCCTGGAGGAGTTCATTGGACTCGAGATCACCGTGCCCCAGGAGCCACAGCTCGTCGGGGCACTGGGTGCGGCGATACTGGCAAGGGAAGAGGTGACGAGTGCCGAGACGCTTCGACAGAGGCCACCGTCCCATGATCTATCGCCTCCATGAGGAGCGGGTGTGGCGACAGGCGTCGAGCCACGGGGTGGCCGAAGAGATCTCCGAGTCGCGCTTCAAGGGGCCTCCTGGGGCCGTTCATGGGTGAAGAGGGTGTGCGGTTGAACTAGCCGCAGCGGGGGGAGTCGGAGGCATGAAAGGGCGGATCAGGATCGGGATAAGCGCCTGTCTGCTGGGACAGAACGTGCGTTACGACGGGGGCCACAAGCTAGACCGTTACATCAGGGACACATTGGGGCAGTACCTGGAATTCGTAGCGGTCTGTCCAGAGGTGGAGTGCGGAATGGGGGTGCCGAGGGAGGCCATGCGGCTGGTGGGGGATCCAGGGTCCCCGAGGCTGGTAACCATCCGCACGGGTCGTGATCTCACAGGACAGATGCTCAGCTGGGCAGAAGGACGCCTGAAGGAACTCGAGGCCGAGGGCCTGTGTGGGTTCATCTTCAAGGGCGGCTCCCCATCGAGCGGCATGGAAAGGGTGAAGGTCTACACAGAGGGGGGCATGCCCTCCCACCGAGGCAGGGGGATCTTCGCGAAGGCCTTCATGGAGCGTTTCCCTCTGCTCCCTGTGGAAGATGAAGGGAGGCTACACGACCCTAAGATCCGGGAGAACTTCGTGGAGCGCTTGTTCGTGATGCAGAGATGGCGGGAGGTCCTTTCAGACCCGAGGCACGGATCATCAAGGTTGGTGGAGTTCCACACCAAGCACAAGCTGCTCATCATGTCCCACAGCCCCAGTTACCTTCGGGAGATGGGAAGGATGGTGTCTGGCCAGATCCCGGACCCGCTGATCCTTGAGCGGTACGAGAGGGCTCTCATGGAGGCCTTGAGTCTTAGGGCCACCCCGGCCAAGCACGCCAATGTTCTCCAGCACATGCTGGGCTATTTCAAGAAGGAGCTATCCAGCGATGAGAAACAGGAGATGCTGGAGCTCATCGAGGCCCTCAGACGTGGCCTCATCCCCTTGATAGTCCCTGTGACCTTGGTGAGACATTACGTCCGCAAGTACGGCCAGCCGTACCTCAAGGAGCAGGTCTACCTGTCTCCGCACCCCTTGGAGCTGCAGCTCCGAAACCACGTCTGACCACGCCTGTCCCGACGCCTCACTCGACGATGCCCTCCTTGAGGGCCCCCAAGGTGGGAACGGGCACAGGCATACAACGACGCCTCTCAGGGTTGTACATGCACCTATAGGACATGCCACGGTTGCCCTGTTCTTCCATGACCTGCCATCCGCGCACCAGATACGGACAGGCATCGTTGAAGCATATGTACATGAACTCCGTGTCCCATTCCGTGAATGGGGTCTGCGGCACCGACCACTTGCTCATGCGTTCTCCGCAGTACGGACATCGAAGGGTCAAGCCCACCTGGTCCATGTTGCTGCGGATCTTCTCCTGGTCCTGGGAGGGAATCCCGGCGGGCTTGGGTGCGGGCCTTTTCTTGGGCTGCCCCCCAAGACGGTCCGCATAAACGGCATACACCGGGTCACTCGGGATGCCCAAGTGGGCATACCGATCACCCCTCGGCCTCGGCATCCCCTTGGAGACGAAACACCTGGGGGACTCGAAGAGACCACACAGGCGAAAGAGGTCTTCCACATACATGACCCTCTCCTCCTCGCTCGCCTGGCGCCAGAGCTTTATCGCCTTCTGGGGGAACATCCTGTTGGAGAAGATCACCAGGAAGAGCCCGCCAGGCCGCAGGACCCTGCCCACCTCCATGAAGACCTCCACGGGGCGGGTCATGTAATCCACGGAGACCGTGTTCAATACCACGTCGAAGGAGGCGTCCGGGAACGGCAATATCGGGTCGAGGTTCAGGTCGTGTACCACGTACTCGGTCAGGGCCGGGTTGGCAGCGAGCTCGTGGACGTTGAGGCCGAGCCCGACGACCTTCGAGGGTTCGACCTCGGGCGGTACATGGGAGTCCCATCCTGCCATGAGGTCCAGTATCTCAGGGGCCTCCTCCACGATGAGCCCTCCCACGAGCCCCTGCACAGTGGAAAGGGCCAGGGAATCCAGGTGCTCCACGAAACGGTCCTGTCCGTAAAACAAGGCGTCTTCGGACTCGTCCAATCGGGTGAATGCATCGGCAGGGAAATGCCGGCCAAGGGATTCCGAGTCTTCTTGCGGCTGTGACATGAGATGACCTCCGGCATGATGTCATGAGGGAAAGATCACTGGGCCTCTCTTGATTCTGACAATCACAACATGTACTCCTGTTTCAGGATACTGTCCCTTGGAGCAGGGTCAAGGGAGGGAGGTAGGCAGTTTGCGATTGCGGTTTTCACTCCTCCTCAGGGTGAGGCCTTGCCCTCTGGCGTTTCAGGAGCCCACGGTGGACCTTTTGCCTGAGGCGGCGCTCCTTGGCCCCTTGGGGGATTCGGGTCTTCTTCCTGGGCCTCTCTGGCCTCAAGGCGTCTCTCAGGAGCTGCACGAACCGCTCCAGGACCGCCTCCTTGTTTGCAGCCTGGCTCCGACTCCGTTGGGACACGAGCCGAAGCACGCCCTTGCTGCTCACCCGATGGCCCAGCCGGGCGAGGATCGCCCGCTTCTGCTCGTCACTGAGGTTTGGGGAGCTGACTACGTCGAACCAGAGGGTGACCTTTGTGTTGAGCTTATTGACGTTCTGTCCCCCTGGTCCACTACTTCGCGAGACCGTGAACCTTAGCTCCCCCTCGGAGATGGAGACCTGCGAGGTAACCTGGATCATGGAGCTTGAAGCCCAAAGGGCCTTTCAGATTCCGTCTTGCTTCACCGAGACATCCCCCATCGGGTCTGCCACGGATAGGTGCCCACGGGGTAAGGGGGCACGGTCGTGGGCCCCTTCGGTTCAAGGCAGGCCGTGCCCACCGTAGATGATCTCCACCAGGACATCGCCCACCTGTTTCAGGCTGGCCGGACTGCACTTGTCTTGGGTGTCCTCCATGGTGTGCCAGTACGGGTAGTCGAAGTCGATCAGGTTCGCCACCATGATCCCCCTCTTGAGGAAGGCGATGTGATCGTCCAGGATGGGCCCGCCCAAGGACTTGACGAAGCCCTTGGATCCCACCCTCCTCGCTGCGTCCCAGACCGCCTCCACCACTGGTCGGGCGCTCACGTACGAGTAGCCCTCCATCCTTATGACCAGATCACGATCACCGATCATGTCCAGGAGGATACCGAAGCTGGGGCGGTATCCGGGGTGATCCTCGACAAAACGCTCCGAGCCGATGGCAAAGGGGTTTGGGGAATTCCCCTCATCGCCCATGTCCTCGAGGTCGAAGAGGACGATGTCCACTCTCATCTTCGGAGGGCTCCTGTGCATGACCCTCGCCATCTCCAGCAGCACTGCCACGCCCGAGGCCCCATCGTTGGCACCAAGCACGGGTTTGTCCCGGTTGGCAGGATCAGGATCGCGGTATGCCCAAGGCCTGGTGTCCCAGTGGGCGCAAAGCATGATGCGCCTCTCGTGTGGAACCTCGGGATCGAAGGACGCCACGATGTTGGTGCCCTCATAGACCTTCCCGGGCCTTCTCCTGTCTTCGTAGGTGAAACGATGGGTGTCGAGCCTGTAAGCATACTTGCCCAGTTCCTGGAGCAAGTACGCCAGACATCGCCTGTGTCCGTCGGACCCGGGCGCCCTCGGTCCGAACTCGCACTGTCTCAGGAGGTAGTGGAAGGCGCTCTCCGCATCGAAGCGAGGTCGACCCTCTCTAGTGTGGAACCATATGAGCATGGCCGAGGCGAGGCAAAAGCCCACTGCCAAGGCCGGGAGGAGCCTCCTGCCCTGGAGGGCCGAGAGGCCTTTCTCGGAGGTCTTGGATCTCCGGCGCGTCCTGGCAGATGGTTTGCGGGTCATGGATCGTCCGGTTCACCCCCCTGGCCCTTGTGACCACCCAAAACGACAGGGACTGACCGTGGCCCAATAACCAGGGCGCCCACTGTCCTTTCACTCCTCTCACCCCGCAACGCCCGGACTCGCGATCTCCCAGGGAGACTCGCAGCCACCAGGGGGGAGGAGCCAGGCTAGTAGGCATACATGGACCCGTAAGGCCTGTGGGTGTCCGGCTGTATCTTGATGAATTCGGCCTCCAGGATGGGACCTGGATCGAGCTCGAAGTCCTGGGCGAAGGCCCTGATGGTCCCGTCCAGGAACTCCATGTCACCGTCCTCCAATGGCCTGGAGGTCAGCCCCCTGCCCAGCCTGTAAGGATCCACACCGCCTCGCACGTAGATCGTCCCCCCGTGCATCCCAGTGCCGAGGTAGTTGCCGGAGATGGGACGATCCGGGGGCGATGTACCGAACATCCCCAGCAGCACGATGCGTCCCCCAGCCATGTACTCCCCGAGGAAATCTCCGGCCTTGCCGCCGACGACGATGAGGGGGACCTTGTCCTTGTACGACTTCATGTGGATCCCGACGCGGTATCCCACATCCCCGAGGATGTGGATGACCCCGCCCCTCATGCCATAGCCCACCACGTCACCGGCCATGCCCCTGACCGTGATCTTCCCAGCGTCCATGGTGTTGCCAACCCCATCCTGGGCGTTTCCATGGACCCAGACCATGGGGCCGTTCATGAAGGCCGCCAGGTCCTGCCCTGGGGTGCCGTAGATCCTGAGCTCGACCTCCCCTTCCAGGCCGTCGGCTATGTACCTCTGACCGTTGACCCCGACGAGTTCGAATCGGACCTCGCCTCTTCGTATGGCCTCCCTGATGCTCCGATTGAGATCCCGGTAATGAAGTCCTGTGGCGTCTATCCTCATGGTATCACGCCGCCTCCTTCAAGGAAGCGATCACTGGCTCTCCGGCCTTGGGGGCCCACACCATGTCCGGTTCGCTGCATATGGCCCTTATGGCGCTTTCCTCGCTGGCCATGTAGACCACGTCCCCCTTGGTCGCGGCAACGAGGGGACGCAACTTGATCCTATCGTTCAGACCGACCAGGGATCCACTGCGCGCGAAAAGGATGGCGAAGGGCCCATTGAGCAAGGCGCTCCCGTAGACCAAGCGGATGGCCTTGCACAGTTCGCGTTCTTGGGGAGACATGCGCGAGATCTCCTCCCAGAGGGGAGGGGCCAAGGCGAGGCATGCGAGCTCTGTGGGGAGCCCGTGGCGGCGGATGAGTAAGTCCAGGAGATACGCCACCACCTCGGTGTCCGTCTGCAGGGTACAGTGGTATCCGTACATCTCCAGGTAGCGCCTGTTGATGCCGTAAGAGCTTATCTCCCCGTTGTGAACGATGGACCAGTCCAGGATGGTGAACGGGTGTGCCCCACCCCACCACCCCGGGGTGTTGGTGGGGAAACGGCTGTGTGCCGTCCACAAGTAGGCTCGGTAATCCGAGATCCGGAAGAAGTCCGCTATCTCCTCGGGGAATCCAACGCCCTTGAAGGCCCCCATGTTCTTGCCCGATGACACGACGAAGGCCCCTGGGATCTCGCGATTGATGTTCATCACTATCCTGACCATGTAGTCGTCCTCGTCCAGGCGGAGCCCCTGGGCCAACTGGGTCTCGGACAAGTCGCGCTTGGGCCTAACGAAGTACCTCCTGAGCCTCGGATGCCCCTTGATGGCCGCGATGTGTCGGTGAGGGATCTGCTCCTGATGCTCCACGTGCAGGTGTTCCTGAAGCAGGCCCTCGGTGCGCGAAAGGGCCACCATGTCCTCGTACATGATATGAAGGGCATAGAACTCCTTGTACTCCGGGTAGATCCCGTAGGCCGCGAACCCGGCCCCGAGACCGTTTCCCCTCTCGTACATGTGACAGATGGAACGGGTTATCACCTCGCCTGGGACCAGTTGCCCCCGCGTGTGAATAAGGCCCGTCAGCCCACAACCTGATATGTCCTTGTGGTAAGTCCAGTCCATGCCCCTCGAGCCTCTCTCCTGAAATCTACCCCTGATGTATCGCTGACGACCTCGCCCACGCCCTCAGGCCATGGGGGAAGCATCCCGCCTGAGGCCATGCGTGACCCTTCATGCCGCGTGCCGTCACAATGCCCGCACCCCAAAAGGAAGTTCCCCCTGGGGGAGGTCCAGCCTCTCCCTTCGGATCTCTCTTGGCAGATCCAGGAGGGAGAGCTCTCCATTGAGCAAGACCTCCTTGAACGGCTCCACGAACCTCTTTTCGCGGATCAGCCCGGTCAGGATCCCGGCCCTCTCCACCGGACCCACCAGGACGTATCCCACCAAGACCCCGTCCTTGAGCACGAGCTTCCTGTAGGTCTTGGCCTCCTCCTCCAGGCGGATCAGGACCTCGTACCCCCCTCCTGGAGGGGGATTGATGACCCCCACCGACATGGTCGGTATCCCGTAGAAGGCTATGGAGTTCATGGGGATGCTCCCGGAAAAAGATATCCTCTGCCCCGCGATGTTTCTCCCGGCCACCTGCCCCTGCTTGTAGGCATTGGGCCAGATAGGAACGACCCTCCATTCAGCGAAATGCCAATCGCGCGCCTCGGCCACATCACCTGCAGCGAACACGCCAGGGACATTGGTCTCCATGAACTCGTCCACGAGGATCCCCCTGCGGCACTGCACCTCGGTCTCTCTCACCACCTCGAGGTTCGGGGCAACACCTATGGCCACCACCGCGGCCTGTGAGGAGACGACTGTCCCGTCCCTGAGCCGCACCCCGCTGACCTGGTTGTCCCGCTGCCTGAGGACCTCTTCAGCGGTGTTGGAAGTGATGATCTGGATCCCGATCTCCTCCAGCCGCCTGGTGATGATACGAGATGCAATCTCGTCGAAGGCCATGGACAGGATGCGGTCCGCCAACTCCACGATGGTCACCTGTATGCCCAAGTCGTGAAGGCTCTCCGCGGCCTTGAGCCCGATGAGCCCTCCACCTATGACCGCCACATGGCGGAGTCGGGTTGCAGCCTGCCTCAGGGCCTTGGCGTCTTGCAGGGTGACGAAGCTGTACACATCCGGGCCGTGTACGCCTTGGATGGGAGGTACAATGGGATTACCCCCCATGGCCAACAGGAGCCTCTCGAACGGGATTTCCTCCCCCCCCTTCACCTCCACGGTTCGGTCTCTGATGCTCAGCCCCGTCGCCGGGAGCCCTATGATGAGACGTACCCCACGCCGCTCGTAGAAATCGGGCTCCCTCAAGGCCAGTTCGGACTCCTTGAGCTTCCCTTTGAGGTAATTGGCGATGAGCGGTCTCCCATAGGCCGCATAAGGCTCCTTGGAGATGACAGTGATGGGTGTCCCCCGGTCGTGCCTTCTGATCCCCTCTATGGCCCCGACCGCAGCTATGCAGTTTCCCACTATGACGTATCCCACGGCTATTCCTCGACCTCCACCAGGATCAGGGCTCGATTAGGGCACGCAGCCACACATGCCGGCACCTGCCTCTCTGGGCAGAGGTCGCACTTGTAGGTCACCGACCTCTCCCTGTCCATTTTTATCGCCCCGAAGGGGCAGCTCATGACGCAGGACCAGCACCCCACGCACTTCTTGGGGTAATGGAGGACGCGCCCCGTCTCCTCGTCCAGGACCATGGCCCCGGCTATGCACGCCTCCACGCAGTGCGGCTCCGTGCAATGGCGGCAGCTCAGGGAGAAGGACTCGTGCCCCCTCTCTTCGAGCACGTTTCTGGGTCTGGGGCGAGGGGTCTCCTCCTTGAAGGCCTTGATGACGTCCTTGCTCTTGGAATGTTCGGTGATGCAAGCCACCTCGCACAGCCTGCACCCCACGCACGCCTCCTCCACGGGCATCACCCTCTTCCTCTTGCCTTGAGCCACTGTCATATCCCTCGTCGTCCCTCCACGTGTGCCTCGTCCGCCTCATGCACCGGCGGCCTTGATGCCTAGGACCTCCATCTCCGCGGAGTGCAGCCCCAAGCCCCTGAGCTTGTCCCGATTCCCCCTCAGGCTCTCCAGGGCGTTGAGCCCCATGCCTCCGAGCATTTCCTGGATCTCGTGACCCCACGCGTGGACGAGGTTGGTGAGCTTTTCCGTGGCCACGTCAGGGTGCACCCTCTTGGCCAGGTAAGGGTCATTGGTGGCTATCCCCCAAGGGCATTTGCCTGTGTAGCAGCGCTGGCACAGGGTGCAACCCACGGCGATGAGGGCAGCCGTGCCGATATAGACAGCGTCGGCCCCGAGGGCGACGGCCTTGACCACATCCGCGCTGCAGCGAATCCCACCTGCCACCACCACCGAGGCCTGGTTTCGGATACCCTCCCGCCTCAGGCGCTCGTCCACGGAAGCCAGGGCCAACTCTATGGGGATGCCCACGTTGTCCCTGATCATGGTCGGGGCGGCCCCGGTCCCGCCCCTGAATCCGTCCAGGCAGACCACGTCCGCCCCGGCCCTTACCATCCCCGAGGCGATGGCCGCTGAGTTGTGGACCGCCGCGATCTTCACGAAGACCGGCTTCTCGTACTCCGTGGCCTCCTTGAGGGCGTAGATGAGTTGCCTGAGGTCCTCGATGGAATAGATATCGTGATGAGGGGCAGGGGAAAGGGCGTCGGTCCCCTCGGGTATCATCCTGGTCAAAGAGATCTCGCGGCCGATCTTCTCGCCAGGGAGGTGCCCCCCTATGCCTGGCTTGGCCCCCTGGCCGATCTTGATCTCTATGGCCGCCCCGGCCCTGAGATACGCTGAGTGCACACCGAATCGCCCGGAGGCCACCTGCACTATGGTGTGCCGTCCGTATGGATACAGGGAGGGGTGTAGGCCCCCCTCCCCTGTGTTGTACAGGATGTTGCAGGCCTCCGCTGCCCTGGCCAATCCCTTGTGGACGTTGAGATTGATGGACCCATAGCTCATGGCCGAGAAGATCAAGGGGTAGTCCAGCTCGAGTTGGGGGGCCAATGGTGTGGTGAGGGCAGGCCGGCCCGCACGCTCGCCTATCTCCACCCTCTCGGGCTTGCAGCCCAGGAATGTCTTCAATTCCATGGGCTCCCGCAAAGGGTCGATGGACGGGTTGGTCACCTGGGAGGCGTCCAAGACCATGTGGTCCCAATAGATGGGGAAGGGGGCGGGGTTCCCCATGCCGGTCAAGAGCACCCCGCCTGTGTCGGCCTGCTTGTAGATGTTCTTGATGTAACGCGCTTCCCACAGGGCGTTTTCCCGGAAATCAGAGGGCATGCGTCGTATGGTGATAGCCCCAGTGGGGCACAGGGCCTCGCATCTGTGGCACCCCACGCACCTGGCATCGTCCTGGGTCATCTCCCCCAGGGTCTCGTCGAAGGCGTGGACCAGATAAGGACACTGGCGGACGCAGACCTGGCAGGCAATGCACCTGTGCGGGTCTCGAACCACGCTGAAATCCCTGTAGTTCTGGTTTATAGGCTTGTAGAGCAACAGATCCCCTCCTCGATGCCTTAGCTCACCGCCCCCATCTTCAAGGGAGAGGGGGCGTGAGTGCAACCCCGTCTAAATGGTTATTATGTCGCCGGTCTCCGCAACAGGGAGTATGAACCTGGGGGGGGCTGTGGGCGCCTCCTGGAGGACCCCGCGATACTTGATGATGGAGAGGACCTCCTGCGTCTCGGTCCCTGCCACCGATTCCGTCCCCTTTACCCTCCGGATCAGATGGAATACCTCGTCGTCCAGGTGAGCCATGAACTCCAGCAAGAAGACGTACCTCCCCTGAAGGTAAAGGATCGATTTTATCAACGGATCATCGAGCATTTGTCCCAGGAACCCGTCGTCGTGGCGGAGGTTGTTGACCCACATGAACCCGTAGATCCTGTCTCCGAGATAATGGGTGATATTGAAGTCCCTGGAGCTCTTGAAGACCTTGAGGATCTTCTGAGTACTCAGTGTCCTCACCACCGGCACCTGGGCCGGGGGGGCAAGTGGGTAACCCTTGATCTCCAAGAGGAGGTCCCGGAGGTGGATCCGGTCTTGACAGAACACGTCCAGGAGATAACTCGCCCCTCCCATGATGTGGAAGATAGAGTAGATCTCGTCCTTGGACTTCAGACGGTTCAAGAGGCCCGAGCCATCGCCCCAACTCGCTATGCGGACTATGGCGTGAAACAGCTCGGGGCCGCGTTCATCCAACCGGTCCAGAGGCTCCTTGTCCTTCATCGCCCTTCCAATCCCAGACCTATGTCGTGCAAAAAGACAAACGCCCCAGTGGCCTCACCCGCCTTGGTCAGGCACCTCAAGCCATCCCAGGATGCCGCCTCGCACCTGCACCACGTATGAGTCACTCCCCGCATGATCCGTTGCCGAGCCCTTCACGAACCGGACCGTCAGGACCCCGCAGGGGCAGCAACTAAGGCATAGGCCACACCCCACGCACTCCCCATCATCGGAGAGGACCCGATCCCCCTCCCTTCGATGGACCCCATACGGACAAATCTCCACACATATCCCGCAGTAAAGGCACCTACCCGCCCTCCGGGATACCTCGTACGTGGTCCATCTCGAGGCTTGCACCGAGGCATCCTTCCCGGTCAGAGGCCAGCCGCTATACCTAATTCTACAGGATCCCCATCATCCGGTCCAGGGCCTTGGGTCATGGGTCCATCACCTTCTGAGGACCCAGAAGAACTTTGCCTCCTTGTCTTCGGGATTTATCCATCTGTCCGGGATCTCGTGGATCAGGTGTATGACGTCCCCGGCCACCATCCGCTGATCCTTCCCCTGGAGGCGCACCCTGACTTCTCCCTCCAGGAGGAAACCCACCTCTTCGCCCTTGTGCAGGAAGAAGTGACCCTGG
>CAZOXN010000005.1:0-18456 GCA_964583655.1 uncultured Desulfarculaceae bacterium
GGTCTGGGCCGAGTGGAGCCAGGTGGCGGCCCTGTGCATACAGGGTGCCATCGAGGGGGTCATGGGGTTGCTGCCAGGCAAGGGGGAAGGGGTCCGGGTGGCGGTGATGGGCATGGGGAAGTTGGGGGGCGGGGAACTGAATCTCGCCTCGGACATAGACCTCATGTTCCTATATGAACCCTCTGAAGGCACAGGTCTCGGGCACGCCAGGGAAGAGGCAAGCATCTGGGCCAAGACCACCACCCAGGTCCTGGAGCGTGTGACCGGGGAGGGTCCTTGCTTCAGAGTGGACCTGGGACTCAGGCCAGGGGGCAAGGACGGTGACCTGGTCGCCACCCTCGACGCCGCTGAGATCTATTACCAGACCCTGGCCTCACCCTGGGAGCGATGGGCTTTGATAAAGGCCAACCCAGTGGCCGGAGATGGGACCTTGGGGCATGCCTTTGTGGACATGGTGCGGGCTTTCGTCTTTCGCCGCTACTTGGACTATGGGAGCCTCAGGGAGATCCGCTCCATGAAGGAGCGGATCCAGAGGGAGCTTCGGTGGAAGAGGGGCGATGCCCTGGACGTGAAGATGGGGGAAGGTGGAATCCGAGAGATCGAGTTCCTGGTCCAGACGCTCCAGATCATCCACGGGGGCAAACACCCAGGCCTCAGGGTCCGAGACACCCTTGGGGCCCTGAGGGCCTTGGCGGACGAGGGTCTGCTCCCCCCGGCCGAGGCCGAGGCCCTGGGACTGTCGTATGTCTTCCTGCGGGGCGTGGAGCACAGGGTCCAGATGGTCCACCACCTCCAGACCCACACACTTCCTGTGAACGACAGGGAACTGAGAAGGATCTCCGACCTCATGGGCCATCGTGGAGCGGGTGGGGTCGAGGCCTTCTTGAGGGAGCTCAGGCGGCACATGGCCAGGGTCCACGAGGCCTTCGACGATCTGCTGAGCGGTCCCGAGCATAGAGAGGTCCCACCTGTTGACCCGAGGTTGGAGCAGGTGCTCACGACCATCGACGAAGAGGAGATTGCACTGGGGCTCCTAGAGGGGCTGCGGTTCAGGGAAGCGCGGGCGGTGCGAGAGAGCATCCGGAGGGTCTTGGGCAACGATTTTCCTGTCCACCGTTCACCCGCGGCGAGAGAGACGCTCTACAGGTTGCTTCCAGGCATGCTCTCGATGGTCCTGAGGACGCCCGACCCGGATCAAACCCTCTTTCGGTTGGAGCGATTCCTGGAGGCGGTGGGGCCCCGAGGCGGATATTATTCCCTGCTGGAGGAGAACCCAAGGACCTTGGAGCATCTCGTCGAGCTGTTCGGCAGGAGTGCCTTGCTTTCCCGTTGGGTCAGGGACCACCTGGAGGCAGTGGAAGTCCTGGTGGACAGGGGCCATTACCGGCCCCGGAAACCGAAGGATGAGCTCTTCGAGGAGGCAAGACGTCTCCTCTTCGCTTGCGAGGATCAGGAGGAGAGGCTGGCGAGGCTGAGGGTCATGCGTGTCCAGGAGATGCTTCGTATCGGTGTAGGGGAGTTGTGGGGGGCCCTGGACCCGTGGGAGGCGGCAGAGGAGCTAAGCGAGTTGGCCGAGGTGTTGCTCGAGCTGACCCTGTGGGAGGCCCTCCGTGGAGCCGGGCAAGACCCTTCAGGGGGGCTTCCCCCCCTGTGCATCCTGGGCCTCGGGAGCTTTGGCGGCCGGGAACTCAGCTACAGGTCCGACCTGGACGTGATGTTCGTGTACGACGATGCCCGTTCTTGGCGCCCTCCCAAGGGGGTCTCCATGGGCGAGCACCTGACGCGCGTGGCCCAGAGGTGCCTTTCGTGGATGTCCATGCCCATGAGGGAAGGGCCAGGGTGGACCTTAGATGTGCGCTTGCGGCCCTCCGGGACCCGAGGGCCATTGATGGTGTCGCTCAAAGCCTTTGAACAGTACCATGCGGATCTGGGGCGAGCCTGGGAGAGACAGACCCTGCTCAAGGCACGTCCATGCGCTGGTGAGGCGCGCACTGGAGAACTGACCATGGAGATGATCGGCGAGCTCCTGGCGACGGCCCCCACCCCGGACGTCCATGCCCTTCAGCGCATGCGCCTCCGGATGGAGAGGGAGAGGGGATCCCCGGCCGCGTAGGCGGGGATCCACCTCAAGCTTGGGCCTGGGGGCATGGCGGACATAGAGTTCTTGGCCCAGTATTGCCAGCTCATAAGGTGGGCCGAAGACCCTTCGGTCAGGACCACCAGGACCGTGGAGGTCATCCAATGGATGGCGGAGGCTGGGACGATATCGGCACAGCAGGGGGAATCTCTCCTGGCGGCCCACCGTTTCTTCAAAGGGGTGGAGAACCGTCTGGGGCTGGTGCTGGAGCACAGGGGCACGGATCAACCTTGCACATCGCAGGACCTGATGGCCATGGAGCCTTTGGAAGGCCAGTGGGTCCCACCCCGACTGCCGGGTGAAGGGCTCTCGGACCTCTTGAAGAGGACCATGGCAGCGGTTCGGGAGATCTATCTGCGATTCATAGGGCCCAAGCCCCCAGACTAGCGAAGGTCACAGTGGCCTGGGGGTGAAAGGCCTGATCATATCTGAGCAGGCGGATATCGCACGACGGAAGCAACCGAAGCCATGTGTAAATGGGCGGCAGGCCGCAGACGCGGCGGCGGTCTCCCTCGGCCATGATGAAGCGGAAGAAGCCGTCGGCGTCGCCCGCCAGCACAGGCTCGAGCATGGCCTGGTCATCCCTGCGGATACGCGGGAGGTCGGATAGGTCCATGGGTCTCGGATCGCCGAACTGTGGTCCCAAGTGGGCCAGATCCGCACTGGCGATGAGACATGTCCTCAGATCCGATGCGTCGAGGACCTCCTTGAGGGTATCGAGGACGCGGCAGAACTGCGGGTGTGAGCAGGGGAGCGTCCTTAGCTCGATCATCTCATGGAATCCCGAACAGAGGATTGGTAGTATCCTAAGCCGTTTCCCACTTCCCACGAGGTATTGAAGGAAGACCACTTGGAACTCGATGGTGTGTTCCATGCGATGGACCAGTTCGTCCTGGAGGAGGTCCAACCCTGAGTCTCGACACACCTGCTCCACCATGTCCGAGGCGCACGTCGCCGCACCCAGGGGTGTCTCGAACTCCTTTGTGGTCATGGCGAAGGGCATCGTCATAGGTAGATGACAGGTCCCGAGGATCACGAAGAGGTCGGCCTCCGGTAGGCCTTTCAGGGACGAGTAGCCCCAGGCATAACAGGGCCCTCCTCGCTGGAAGTCGATGTGGGGCAAGACCAGGCCGCATGGCGGTGCGCACGTCCCCGTGGTGTGGGGCTCGGGAGGAGCTTCAGGGGCATTGAAGTAACTGTCGAGCTGGCTCCTCAGGTGGTCGGGATCCGATGGATACGATCGGCCCGCATGGGCCGCAACGCGCGTACGTTCTTCACGGTATCGGCGTGCCAGTTCGGCGGCTTGTCGACGATATCTCTCGTTGTCCAAGAGGAGATTCTCGTCCAACGCTCGGACAAACCCCTCTATCTCCTCCAGCCTGATCAGCCCCAATCCCCCCATCCTCATGAGGGCGACCTGCATATCCCTGAGGTCGTTGCGACCGTCCATCAAGGCCAGAAGAGGCGCCGCACCCCGATCCACGACGAGATCAGAGGATACCCCGGTCCTGTCATGCAGGACCAGGACATCTCTCCCCTCGTGCACTGCCGGCAGGGGTTCGATCCCGGCCCTGATCTTCGGCATTGCCTCCATGGATGTGAGTATGAGCGCGAGAGATCGCGGCGTCAACCGGGTGGTGTGAGCTCAGGAAATGTGCGCATGGGATCCCATGGGCCCTCAGGTCTGGGAGTGGCCTGGACCTTGGAAAAGCCTGGAGTATGTAGTAATCTATTGGGTACTCGAAAGTTGTAAGCCTCGTCTCCCTCTCGGAAGTGGAGGCGGTTCAAGAGGGGATCGTCTATGCTGGTGGTGAAAGGCCTCTGCATCCCTCGGGTCTGCTTCGGCCGCAAGCCGAGCTCAGATGTGGCAGGTAGGATCTTCTTGCGCTCCCGTGCAGAGCGACAATGGGCATACCTGTCCCTCATTCCCAACACCTCCACCTTGGATGACCTCTGGGAGAAGACACCCCGGCTGCAGCTCCACCGTGGGGATCCCTCGGAGATGCTGGGTGGGTAGGCGCACCGGTCACGGGGCAACTCGTGGGGTGGTCAGGTATGGATGCCACAGGAGGAGACGCCCATCCCAGGGGCCGCCTCCCAGATTCTCCGTGGCCTCATCGCTCAAGCACATACTCGCCCAGATCGGCCCTCCTCCCCCTCGCCCTTTCAAACCTGACCCTTTTCAGTTGCAAGCAGTGGCAGAGGTCGAAGGATTCGACGTGCTGGTGTGCGCGCCTACGGGATCCGGGAAGACCTGGATCGCCATGGAGGCCATCGAGAAGAGACTTTCCAGGGGGGAGCGAACGTGGTACGCCTCTCCTCTCAAGGCCTTGTCCAACTCCAAATACGACGAGTTCCGCCTGAGGTTCGGGGACGACAGGGTCGGGATTCTCACGGGTGACCGAAAGGAGAACCCCTCCGCCCCGGTGATCGTCGGCACCACGGAGATCCTCCGGAACCAACTCTACGACGCCATGGAACGGGGGGAAGACCTGGAGGTGGATTTTCTGGTGGTGGACGAGGCTCATTACCTCAAGGACCCGGACCGGGGTGTCGTCTGGGAAGAGGTCCTCATCTACCTGCCCATGAGGGTGCGGCTCTTGCTCTTGTCAGCGACGGTCGGCAATCCAGAGGAGCTTTGCGCATGGCTCACCAAGATAAGGGGGGTTCCATGCAAGCTGGTGGAGTCACCGCAGAGGCCTGTTCCTCTGCATGCGATCATGCTTCGCCCCGACGGCCATGTCTTGCCTTTGCTGGGGCGAAGAGGCATGGACCGCGGGGTGTTGCAGTATCTCAATCAAGAAGGGGATGCGGGGGGTCGTCAGAGTGCCTTCAGGGACCTCGAGGCAGTGGTAGAGGGGCTGCGGGGTCTGGGTCTACTGCCGGCCATATTCTTTCTGAAGAGCAGGGCCGAGTGCGACCGGGCCGTGGAAGGCTTCTGCGGCGGGCCGCGGTCCCCGGAGGAGCAAGAAGAGACCTGGGTGGCCCTGGAGCCCTTCTTGAGAGAGACCCCCATCCTCAAGGCCAATCGGCAGCTGAAGGCGCTCCTGAGATATCGGGTAGCATCCCATCACGCGGGTCAGCTCCCCCAATGGAAGCTCATGATCGAGAAGTTGATGAACGCAGGGCAGGTGGACGCCATATTCTCCACCTCCACTGTGGCGGCAGGCGTGGATTTTCCTGCGCGCACCGTGGTCGTAGTGCAAAGCGACCGATTCGACGGACGACGATTCGTGCCCCTGGGTGCCACCGAACTCCAGCAGATGAGCGGACGTGCGGGCAGGAGGGGGAGGGACACTGTGGGTTTCGTCCTCTTCCTCCCGGGGGCCCATCAGGACATCGCCAAGATGGCACGCCTCATGCGCTCCAAACCGGAAGGGATCGAGAGCCAGATCCAGGTGAACTTCTCCATGGTGCTCAATCTATTGATGTCCCATAGACCACCGGAGATACGATACTTGCTCGATAGGTCCCTTGCCGCCTACCAGGGGGGGCCGCCCCGCCAAGGGCAGACACCAGGGGGGGGAGGGGGCCCTGGGGATGCCTCGGTGCCATGGGGTGACGCTAGGAAGCGAGGAAGAAAGGCCAGGGGGCCTGCCTGGAGGGAGGGAGGCTCCTTGATCTTGCAGCGCCTGCGCCGAGGGAAGCTGTTCCTGCATCGGGATGGATCGGTCCACGTGGTGTTTCACATGGCCGAGAGAAGGGGAAACCCCATCTGCATGGCCCATCGACTCGATCGGAAGTTGAAGGTGCGAAAGGGGCGGGTGATACTCAAAGGCGTCCGACTGCCCCAGATCCAGGCCGTTCTCCAAGGGGGCTTGGACCTGCCAGCAATGGACGAGATCGGGGCCATCAGGAGGGCCTTGGAAGGGGTCGACCCGGAGGAGGTGAGAGATCGCCTACTGACCCCGAGTCACGACGAAGGTCGTCATCCGTGTGCGCCTCGGGACGACCTCGCGGTGCCCCCACCGGGCCGAGACGGGGATGAGGAGGGGTCCTGGCTCTGGAGGGACTTCATGCGCCATGTGCGTTTCCTCAAGGAGACAGGTTTTGTGGACGCAAGCGATAGGCTCACAGCGGATGGACGCTGGGCATCCCGCCTGCGGCTGGAACACCCTGTGTTGCTAGCCGAGGCGATCCGTCGCGGGGCCTTGGAGGGGCGATCCGTCGCGGTGCTGGCGGGGCTCGTGGCCCCGTTTGTCACGGATCGGGAGAAGGAACTGTACCTACCCGCTACTGGTCTCGAGGAAGTGGCAGATGCCTTCGAGGAACTGGCGGAGAGCGTTTACGGGATGGCCAGGCTGATGCAAGGCTGGGGCTTTCCGGTCCCAAACCTACAGTTCTGGCCGGCCGCTGCCCTGTACCTCTGGGGGAAAGGGGTCGACTGGCAGGAGCTTCGGAGGGCGATCCCCTTGGACGAGGGGGACAGCGTCTCTCTCATCGTGAGGACCGCAGACCACCTCAGGCAGGTCTGTGACCTCTCGGAGACCCACCCTCCCTTGGCCTTGACCGCGAGACTGGCCTTGAGGAGGATCCAGAGGGAGCCCGCCATATACCTTTGAGAGGGATCGCCGCGGTGGTGCCATGAGGCCGCTTTTCCATCCTCAGCTCGTCAACGGCCCCTTCGGGGACCCCGCCCTGTTCGTGGAGTGTCTCCACCAGAGGAGGGCGCTGCTCTTCGATGCAGGGGAGCTGTGCCGGTTCCCTCCCGGCAAGCTCCTCAAGGTCACCCACGTCTTCATCTCCCATACCCACATGGATCACTTCATCGGGCTGGACCACTTGGTGCGGCTGATGCTGGGAAGACCCAAGAGGATCAGCGTCTATGGTCCGGCACCGGTCCTGGATCAGGTGCTCTCCAGGCTGGCTTCGTACAGTTGGAACCTCGTGGATGGGTACGGGGAGCGGCTGATCCTCGAGGTGACGCAGGTGCGAGAAGGCTCCACCGAGACGGTTGTCCTGGACTGCGCACAGCGATTCGAGGACCCCGGTGTCCGGGAGGTCCGGCCCTTCGATGGGTGCCTGTGCAGGGATCCGTTCTTCGTGATCCACGCCGTCCTGTTGGACCACAAGATCCCGTGCATGGCGTTTTGCCTGGAGGAGACGAGACACATCCAGGTACTGAAGAGCAGGCTCCAGGAGTTGGGTCTCAGACCCGGGCCCTGGCTGAAGGGCCTTCGGGAGTTGATCCTAGGCGGGGGAGGGGATGAGCAACTAGTCAAGGTGGAGCCGTCGCACAAGGGGCCGCTTCCCTTGGGTTGGCTCAGGGAAAGGGTGGTACAGGAATCGGCGGGCCAGAGGATCGCATATGTGGTGGACGCCGGGTACACCGAGCCAAATCGCCGAGAGATAGTCTCACTGGCGCGGGGTGCGGACATCTTGTTCATCGAGGCCGCGTTTCTCCAGGAGGACGAGGAGAGGGCTCGTGCCAAGTCGCACCTGACTGCCTTTCAGGCCGGATGCCTCGCCTCTGAGGCTGGTGTGAGGCGCGCAGTCCCTATCCACTTCTCGCCCAAGTACTCACCGGATGCCAAGAGGCTCCTGGAGGAGATGAACGAAGGGATGAGGGCGGCATCTCCAGGTCATCAAGGTCCGTTTTGATACTGCCGGGCTCGGGTTGCCCTGCAGTATGGCGAGGACGCGATTCGCCTCCCTCGGGTACCGGCAAGTGCCGAATGCACAGACCGGTCATCTCATGCCGTCGAAACGGTTGACAGGAGATCGAGGCTCTGATATCCTCTCGCCATTAGCAAGGGGACGAAGAGATGATGCCGATGATCACGATCACAGGCAACTGGTGGTGGGGCGATGAAAGGGAGGGGCTCGTCCACCGCTAGATCTCTTTGAAGGACGTGGAAGGAATAGGCCGTGGATGACCCCAGGGTCCCACGGCCTCTTGGTTTTCGAAGCATGTGGGGAGGCCGTGAGAGCTCACGGCCTTTCGTTTTTTGGGGCCTTCCGGGGCTGGCCCAACCCCTCTTTGAAGTGCATGGCGGAAGCGAAGGAGACCAGAACATGTTCTTCCCAGGGTTTCAGAGATTCCAGGAATTGGCGAGACAAGGGGGTTTGATCCCGATCTTCGCCGAGATCCTAGCGGACATAGACACCCCGGTTTCGGCCCTGATGCGGCTTGGCTCGGAGCCGTGCCTCTTCTTGCTGGAGAGCGTAGAAGGAGGGGAGAAGTGGGGGCGTTACAGCTTCCTCGGCTTCCAGCCCCGTCTCCTTTTCAGGGTAAGGGGGGAAGAGGTCTTGGTGGAAAGAGAAGGAGAAACCACCCGGGTCGCACACCAGGGAGACCCGTTGAGGTTCCTCAAGGACTTGCTCTATAGCCATCGGCCTGTCCCCATGGAGGCGCTGCCTCGATTCTACGGTGGAGCAGTGGGATTCCTGGGATATGACATGGTCCGCCACTTCGAACGCCTGCCAGTGCGCGGCGAGGACGACCTCATGACCGACGATGCGGTCTTCCTCCTCACGGACACCCTGATCATCTTCGACAACGTCAGGCATACCATCAAGGTGGTGGCCACCGCCATGGTCGACGGCCAAGGGGATCTCCGCTCGGTATATGAATCCGCTACGAGGAAGATAGAGGCAACCATCACCTCTTTGCGTGCCCCCCTGGACAGGACCGAGACATCCAATGCACCATCGCCCCTCCCCTCCCTCGATCCCAACCTGTCTCCAGAAGGGTTCAAGGCCATGGTGGCCAAGGCCAAGGATTACATCGTCTCCGGCGATGCCATACAGGTGGTCCTCTCCCAGAGATTGCAGATGAGAGGCCAGGTGGACCCCATGGATCTGTACAGGGCACTTCGATACATAAACCCCTCCCCCTACCTGTTCTTCCTGAAGGTCCCGGGGGTGACCCTCATCGGCTCCTCCCCTGAGGTGATGGTGAGGATGGAAGAGGGGGTCGTGGAGCTCAGGCCCATCGCCGGCACCAGGAGGAGGGGGGGCAACGAGCAGGAGGACAGGGCGCTCGCCCATGAGCTCCTCCAGGACCCCAAGGAGCGGGCCGAACACGTCATGCTCGTGGATCTGGGGAGGAACGACCTGGGGAGGATCGCCAGGATCGGCAGCGTCCAGGTCAACCAGCTCATGGTGGTCGAGCGCTATTCCCATGTCATGCACCTCGTTTCCCATATCCAGGCCCAGCTCTCCCACGGCAAAGACGCCTTTGATGTGCTCAAGGCCACCTTCCCGGCAGGGACCCTCACGGGGGCCCCCAAGGTCCGCGCCATGGAGATCATCGAGGAGCTGGAGCCATCGCGCCGGGGTCCTTACGGGGGGGCGGTGGGGTACTTCAGTTATTCCGGCAACATGGACCTGTGCATCACCATCCGGACCATCTTCATGACCAATGGCCGGCTCTACATCCAGGCCGGGGCCGGGATCGTCGCTGACTCCGATCCTGAGGCTGAACACAAGGAGTGCCTCAACAAGGCCAAAGGCATGATCCAGGCCATCCAGATGGCGGCCTCGGGACTCACCCTGCCCGAGGCCGGCCGATGACCCGCAGGAGGAGGGGAGATGATACTGATGATCGACAACTACGACTCCTTCACCTACAACCTCGTCCAGTATCTGGGACAGATGGGGGAGGAGGTGCTGGTCTACCGCAATGACGAGATCTCTGTGGGGGAGATAAGGGAGCTGGACCCGGATGCCATCTTCCTTTCCCCGGGCCCTTGCTCTCCAAGGGAGGCTGGGATCACGGTGGATCTGATCCGAGAGCTCCACCATACCACCCCCATCATGGGGGTCTGTCTCGGACACCAGGCCATCGCCTACGCCTTTGGCGGGGAGGTAGTGAGGGCGGACAGGATCATGCACGGGAAGACCTCTGAGATCATCAACGACGGACGAACCATCTTCACCGGGCTCCCCAACCCCTTCACTGCCGGCAGGTACCATTCACTGATCGTCAAGAGGGATTCGCTGCCTCCTTGTCTGGAGGTGAGCGCCGAGACCGAGCACGGGGAGATCATGGGGATCAGGCACAGGGATCGCCCTGTGGAGGGCATACAGTTTCACCCAGAATCCATCCTCACGCCCAACGGCAAGAGGATCATCAGGAACTTCCTGGATGTGATGGGGAAGGAGGGGATCGGGAGATGATCAGGGAGGCCATTTCAAAGATCGTCGACCGCCAAGACCTGGGTGAGGCAGAGATGATGGCGGTCATGGGGGAGGTCATGGAGGGCGTGGCCACGCCGGCGCAGATCGCTGCCTTCGTCACCGGCCTTCGCATGAAGGGGGAGACAGTGGAGGAGGTCACTGGTGCAGCGAGGATCATGAGGATGAAGGCCACCAGGATCGACGCCCGCTCTTCAGTGGTGGTGGACACTTGCGGGACCGGGGGGGACGGCATGAACACATTCAACATCTCCACCACCTCTGCCTTCGTGGTGGCAGCGGCCGGGATCACCGTGGCCAAACATGGGAACCGGGCGGTCTCCAGCGGCTGCGGCAGCGCCGATGTCCTGGAGGCCCTGGGGGTGAACATCAGTGCCTCCCCTGAGATAGTCGAGGAGTGCATCCAGCAGATAGGGATCGGCTTCCTCTTCGCCCCCAAGCTCCACGGGGCCATGAAATACGCCGTGGGCCCGCGACGGGAGATAGGGGTGAGGAGCATATTCAACATGCTGGGCCCCCTCACCAATCCAGCTGGGGCCACCTCCCAACTGGTGGGTGTCTACGATCCGAAGCTCACGGAGATGTTCGCCTCGGTGCTCCGGAACCTAGGATCCAAGAGGGCCTTCGTGGTCCACGGCCTGGACGGCATGGACGAGGCCACCGTTACAGGGCAAACCAGGGTCTCCGAGTTGAAAGATGGGCTCATCACCACCTACAACATCGACCCGGTGGCATACTTCGGGAGGACTTGGAGACGGGAGGAGCTCACAGGGGGGGACGCCACGGTCAACGCCGAGATCGCCAAGGAGGTGTTGTCTGGTACCCCCGGGGCGCGCAGGGACATCGTGCTGTTGAACTCCGCCCTTGGCATCGTGGCCGGGGAGAAGGCCAAGGACATACGGGAGGGGATAGCCTTGGCCGAGGAGTGCATAGACAGCAGGGCCGCCATCAAGAAGCTGCAGGCACTCATCGAGCTGACCAACAGTTGATGCGCGTTCATGGGGCTCTTGGCTCGGCCCGGAGGGAGAGGGAGATGATCCTGGAGCGGATCCTGGAGGCCAAGAGGCAGAGTCTTTCCAGATCGAAGCGGCTGGTTCCTATATCCGCTTTGGAGGAGGCCGTGAAGGACATGGGCCCCACCAGGGATTTCGTGGGGGCAATGACCCGGCCTGAGATCGCGATCATAGCTGAGATCAAGAGGCGTTCCCCTTCCAGGGGGTGGATCAGGGAGGATGCGGACCCCTTGGAGATCGCCTCTACCTACGCGGAAAACGGTGCTGCTGCCATCTCTGTCCTGACGGACGAGGGGGCCTTCGGTGGCCATGACAGGTATCTCCCGCTGATAAAGGGGGCCGTTGACCTCCCCCTCCTGAGGAAGGAGTTCATCATAGACCCTTACCAGGTCTACGAATCCAGGTCGCTAGGGGCGGACGCCATCCTCCTCATAGCTGGCCTCCTCTCGCGCGGAGGGCTCAGGGGGCTCATCTCCTTGGCCGAGGCCCTCGGCCTCTCGGCCCTGGTGGAGGTCCACACCCGTGGGGAGTTGGACAAGGCCTTGGCCGCGGGGGCGAAGGTCATAGGCATCAACAACCGGGACTTGAGGTCGTTTTCCACGGACCTGCGCACAACCGCCGAACTCGCGCCCCACGTCCCCCAGGACAGGGTCCTCATCAGCGAGAGCGGCATCCGGACCAGGGCGGACATCGAGGCGCTGCTCAGGTTCGGGGTCAAGTGCTGCCTGGTGGGGGAGGCACTCATGGCCGCCCGGGATACCGGGGCCAAGCTCCGGGAACTGTTGGGCAGAGGGTGAAAAGGCCGTGACCGAGACAAAGATATGCGGGATCACCTGCCTCGAAGACGCCGTGGCCGTGGCCGAGGCCGGGGCCGACGCCATGGGGTTCATCTTCTACCCAGCGAGCCCGAGGTTCGTCCCACCCGAGAAGGCCAGGGGGATCATAAGGGGGGTCGACTCGCCCATCGTCAAGGTCGGGGTGTTCGTGAATCACGACCCCCGGGAGGTGAACGAGATCATGAGGTTCTGCGGCCTGGACATGATCCAGCTTCACGGAGATGAATCGCCCGATTATTGCGCCGGGTTTCCGGCCGATTCGGTGATCAAGGCCTTGTCCGGGTGGGCCGATGGAGACACCGAGCCTTGGGAGAGGTACAAGGTCAGGGCCTTTCTGCTGGATGCCAAGGACCCCTTGCTCTACGGAGGGACAGGCAGGCAGGCGGACTGGGGCCTGGCCAGGGAGCTCGGGAGGAGACATCCCCTGATCCTCTCCGGGGGACTCAGTGCCGCCAATGTCTGCGCCGCCATAGCGGCCGTCTCCCCTGCGGCCGTGGATTTGAAAAGCGGGGTCGATGTCTCCCCAGGGAGAAAGGACCATGAGAAGGTCAGGGAGGTGGTCCGGTTGGTGCGCAAATTGAGCGACAGAGAGAAGGGCAGGGTCTTCGCGGCGGTCGGAGGGGGTCATGGCCAAGAGGATGCCTGACAGTCACGGACACTTCGGAATCTTCGGGGGGCGGTATGCCGCGGAGACCCTGATGGAGGCCCTCACGGAACTGGAGAGGGCTTACGACCAAGCGCGGAGAGAGAGGCGGTTCAAGGAGGAGCTTTCATCCTATCTGCGCGACTATGCGGGCAGGGAGACCCCGCTCTACCTGGCCAGGAGACTCACGGAAGGGCTGGGCGGGGCGAAGATCTATCTGAAAAGGGAGGACCTGAACCACACCGGCTCCCACAAGATCAACAACACACTGGGGCAGGGTCTCCTGGCCTTGCGGATGGCCAAGAAGAGGGTCATCGCCGAGACCGGGGCCGGCCAGCACGGGGTGGCCACCGCCACGGTGGCGGCCCTGTTCGGTATGGAGTGCCAGGTCTTCATGGGCGAGGAGGACATGAAGAGGCAGTCGCCCAATGTCTTGCGCATGGGTCTCTTGGGTGCCGATGTGGTCCCGGTGCGTTCGGGGACATCGACACTCAAGGACGCCATGAACGAGGCCATGCGGCAATGGGTCTCCAGGGTCAGGGATACCTTCTACCTCATAGGGAGCACCGCGGGACCACATCCTTACCCCATGATGGTCCGCGACTTCCAGAGCGTCATAGGAAAGGAGACCAAGAGGCAGATCCTGAAGATGGAAGGGAGGCTCCCGGATCTCCTGGTCGCCTGTGTCGGGGGGGGGAGCAATGCCATGGGGCTCTTTTACCCCTTTCTCCATGAGCCCAAGGTCGCCTTGGTCGGGGTCGAGGCAGGGGGAAAGGGGATCGATACGGGGATGCATGCGGCGAGCATCACCGCAGGGAGGATCGGTGTCCTGCACGGCAACAAGACCTACCTCCTCCAAGACGAGAATGGTCAGGTGCGGGACGCCCATTCCATCGCAGCCGGTCTGGACTACCCAGGGGTGGGGCCGGAGCACGCCTACCTGCATCGCACGGGTCGGGCCAAGTACGTCTCCGTGCAGGACGACGAGGCCCTGGAGGCATACGTAACCCTCGCCAGACATGAAGGGATCGTCCCTGCCATGGAGAGCGCCCATGCCCTGGCGTACGTCATGAAGGTGGCCAGGTCCATGGGTAGGGGTGGGATCGTAGTGGTGAACCTCTCTGGTCGGGGAGACAAGGATGCCGGGATCATAGCACAGAGGTTGGAGGCAAGGCGGAATGGGACGCATCGAGGAGCGGTTCAAGGCCCTGAGAGACAGGGGGGAGAAGGCCCTGATCGCATATGTCACGGCCGGCGATCCGGGCCTGGAGGAGACAAAGGAGATCATCTTTAGCCTTGAATCGGCAGGAGTGGATCTCCTGGAGATAGGGGTGCCCTTCTCCGACCCGACGGCAGATGGGCCCACAATCCAAGCAGCATCTCAAAGGGCACTGAGAAACGGGGTGACACTCCACTGGGTCCTGGATGCGATCCAGTCCGTCCGGGGCCTTTCCGAGATCCCCATTGTCCTGTTCGGGTACTACAACCCCATCTTCGCCTTCGGAAACGAGAGGTTCGCCACGCGCGCGCGGGAAGCAGGGGTCGATGGGCTCCTGGTGGTGGACCTACCCATGGAGGAGTGGGAAGAGCTCAGGGTTTACACGGATCCCTTGGGGATAGACTTCATCTCCCTCATAGCACCGACCACCGGAGATGGGAGGATACAGCGGATATGCAAGAGGGCCACAGGGTTCCTTTACTACGTCTCTGTCACCGGGGTCACCGGGACCACCACTCCCAGGGTCCAAGAGGTCCAGAAGGACTTGGCACGGATCCGGAGGTTCACACCCATCCCCTTGGCCGTGGGTTTCGGCATATCCACCCCTGAGCAGGTCAGGCAGATCGCCCTTCATGCCGACGGCGTGGTGGTAGGGAGCGCCTTCGTGCGGATGATAGAGGAGAGTCGAGGTCGATCCGACCTGAGCCAGCGCCTCCGTAGCTATGCCATGGAACTCAAGGACGCCACCAGGGCGTGCGATCACTAGGTGCCTAGGTCTAGACATGGGGTTGGCCCTGGATGGAGTATCCCATGGCCTCATACCCCTTGAGCCTTCGTTGGTACATCTTCACGAGGATAGGGACGCGGACGTCCACATAGTCGTAGACCTGGACCAGGCGTTTGCCCTCGTGGAGCCTGTGGAGTCGGCCCACATACTGTTGCAAGGTCCCCCTCCAGGAGATGGGCATGGCGAGGAAGAGGGTGTCCAACCTGGAGTCGTCGAACCCCTCGCCTATGTACCGGCCGGTGGCGAGGATCACCCGCTCCTCTGAGTCCGGGATCCGGCTCATGGCTTCGGCCACCTCGGCCCTCTGCCTCCTGCCCATACCACCCTTCAAGACCACGATGTTCCTGGCAAGTCCGTGTAGTCGCCGGGCCAAGTGATCCAGGTGATCCGTCCTTTCGGTCAGGACAAGGGGGGAGCGGCCGTCCCCCAGGGCCCGGAGGATGTCCTCGAGGATCATCTCGTTTCGCCGGTGGTCTGAGACCATTGCCGCATACACCTGGTTGATGTCAACCTGTTGGGCCCTCCAGCTCATGCGAAAGGGGGTCTGCCTCGGGATGACCAGGTGCTCGAAGGGCCTGGCCGTGGCCGCCTCCCTCGGGCTCTCCCTGAAGAGGATGGCGCCGCACTGCATGACTATGATGGGGTGGTGACCGTCCTTGCGAACAGGCGTTGCCGTCAGTCCAAGGACATACCTGGCACGGACCCTCTTCAAGACCTGTTCGAAGCTGAAGGCAGGCACATGGTGGCATTCGTCCACGATGACATGGCCATACTCTCCTACCAGGTCCTTGACCTCGCCCTTCCGATTCAGGCCCTGGAGGATGGCCACATCGATGAACTGAGTTCGATGCGACTTGCCGCCCCCTATCTGACCTATGCCAGCGATGGACACGCCCAGAAAGTGCGACAGCCTCTCCCTCCACTGGTCCAAGAGCTGTCGGCGGTGGACCAGGACCAGGGTGTTCACACCCCTTGCAGCGATTGTCCGGATGGCCACCACGGTCTTGCCGAAGGCGGTGGAGCCGCAGAGGATCCCCAGTTCGTGGGCCAAGAGGGCCTGGGCTGCCTCTTCCTGATGGGGCCGGAGCTCCCCTTGAAAATCCACGTGGATGGGTACACCTGAGAAGCGTTGGTCCATCACCTCCACTCGGACACCGTGGTCTTGGAGAAGCCCCGTCACCTCCTCCATACACCCCCTGGGCAGTGCCAGGTGCCTCAGATGATCCTCGCCGCAACCGATGATTCGCGGGACCCCGAAGGTGGGCATCCTCGCGGCTTGGGCCTTGTAGAACTCCGGGTTCTGAAATGCCGCCAGTCTCAAGATGCGATTCACGAGGGAGGGCGAAAGCCCCTGCTTGTCCACGTAGAGCATGTCGGAACGAACGATCCGTACCCTCTCGGGAAGAGGTCCAGCGACGCGGCCTTGCCTGCGCCTCCCTGAATGCGGCATGGTCCAAGGGTCTTGCTCCTCGGCCCTCTCATCGGTGAAACTCATGCGCACGCCCAAGAGGCCCCCTGCCCGGGAGGCCTCCTGAACTATCTGCGCCACCTCGCTGGCTTCCATCCTCCTTATGCCCGACAGGAAGGCCCACTGATCAGGGTGAGGGACGAAGCTTTCGTCCACAAAGACGCTGTTGCCTTCCTCCCTTGGCCCCTTCTGCAAGGGGAGCGCTATGAGCCCTCCGAAGCCCCCCCTTGGCATGGTGTCCTGAGACGGGAAGAGGCGATCGTAGGAATCGAGGCCCAGCTCGGGCCTTTTATCCATGGTGAGGGTCAAGAGGGCACAGCCCAGCCTCCGGGCCAGGGATGCCTGGACGGGGTCCTGGAAGAATATCCATACGCGTCCCCCTTCCCCGGAACGAGACCGCTCCAAGGCGGCCGAGACGCCTGTCTTCCAGCATGAATCCATGAAGGCAGCCGCGTCCTCCTTCCACGACCCCTTGTCGAATTCCACGGCCAGCAACCAAGAGGTCTCGTCGGGAAGGAGGGGATATACCCCCATGGTGTGCCTTCCCCTGAGGTGGTCCAGGATCGCCTCATCGGTCACAGGGCGGAACCTGCGGTGCTTGCACTCCCCGCACTTGACCCTTGGCTTCCGGCAAAGGGGACGTCTCCACTCCAGTGCGCATGCAGGTGAATAGCCACACCTGCCTCCCCTCCTTGTCTCCCAACGGATAGGAAACACATCCTCACGCCCGCGAAAGAGGTTGCGAAACAGGGCGACCTTGGCCTCGGGCGGGGAGGAGTTGGTCACCGGGGTCCGGAGACGCTCGAAGTTCACCTTCGCCTCTGACACCCCAGGTCTGTCGTGGGGAAAGGTTCCATGGGCCGGAAGTCCCAGCTCGGCCCTGAGCCGGGCGTTCTCCTCCTGGAGCCTGGCGCATCGTTCCAATGCCTCCTCGAGTCTCTGCCTAAGACCTAGGATCTCTTCAGTCATCGCACGTCCTTCGGGGATGCCCGACATAGATAGAACACTCCCCAGACATCCTGTGTCAAGCAAAACTTTTCCCTTGTGTTCCGCTTTGCTGGTAGTCGATTTCAACGAACCAGACACAACTGACATCGCCAGATGAAGTGCGGTCCCAAACCGGCCCGCTGAGTCCTGGCATATCCCTTGAAGATTCATCTCCGCCTGATTTCTATCGAGGCGAAGATCTCACCAGGAGTGAAGAACTTGGAGGAACAGGGGAGGATCAGAGGAGAGATGGTGCGAGAAGAAGCCCAAGGGCTTACACCGCCAGCCTTTCCACTGGCATGAAGGCGAAGCCCGTTTGATCATGCCCATCCGTCTCGTCTTGAGGATCGGTGAGTCGTATCTCTATGGCACGGGCAGGACACTGACGTTCGCACAGCCCACAACCCGTGCAGTCGGAGTCGATGGAGACCACACTCTCTTCAGCGAAGAGATGGACCCCGTAAGGGCAGACTTGGACGCATATCCCGCAACGCAGGCAGCGCCTCTGGTTTCGGAACACATGGTACGAGTCCCATCGGATCGGGTATATCATGGCTCCTTCCCCGTGGGTCTCCCACGCATGAGGCCGGCAGGAGATTCTACCTGTAATTCTTATCTGCAAGAATCATTCCGGGCGCTTTCTTCTCGTCGCGGGTTTAGACAGCAAAGAATCCCCAGCGACTTCGCCCCCATAGGCCTCTCTCTCTTGTGACGGGAGGGGGGGGAGTGCCGAATTTTTTTTCACGTGGTAAAACTTGACGCCGTACCGGGATCCCAGGTAGGCTGTGGGCAACTGGTCGGGGGGGCGGCGGCATACCCCTTCGCTTGGAGTCCTGCCGCTTTGTTCTTGGAAGGATTCGGCCTCCCGGGGACCTGTCTGGGTGCGACGCACAGGCAGGTGCTCGCTCGCTTCCCCGGGAAACCTGGATCGGCCTCAGGCGGATCCGCCTGCCGCGGATCCCGGGTCCAGGTCCTGCCAGATCAAGGCGGCTCCGCCCTGCCTGCGCCAAGCGGGGCGCAGCAGGCAGGCGAGCCGTTCCGAGAAAGCCACCACCCCGCCATGGCTCACGACCGTGCGAAGATCTCTTCTTTACTGGGGTGCGCTTCTTTGCTAGCCTCTTGGGTGACGGCAAAGGAGGAGGGATCCTAGTCTTCTCCATGCCTTTGGATGGGCGGGGCGAGGCATGGTGGTGGACAACGAGGGGGTGGCGATATGCTGTCCAGGGA
>CAZOXN010000006.1:0-17692 GCA_964583655.1 uncultured Desulfarculaceae bacterium
TTGCCCGCTATGACGATCTGGACAGGTCGTTCAGGGTGATTCACCAGGCGGTCCAACCTATCCGGGTCCTTGAAGAGCAGTGTCGCCCTCTTGTACGTGGCGAAGCGTCGGGCAAAACCGATGGTGAGGGCATCCGGGGAGAGGACCTCGCTCGCCATCTGTATCTCGGTGGCGGAGGCACCGCGATTCCGGAGCTGCTCGGCCAGGCGGCGGCGCGTGAAGCCGACCAATTGCTCCCTGCAGCGCTCGTGGGTCCTCCACAGCTCGGTGCTCGGGATCTGTTTGACCTGCTCCCAGACCCGCTCGTTGTCCGGGTCCTCGGCCCAGTTGGGGCCCAGGTAACGGTCGAACAGTTCCGCCATGTCGCGCGAGATCCAGGTGGGCACGTGTATGCCATTGGTCACATGATCGATGGGAACGTCCACCACAGGGTTCAGGGGCCAGACCTGCTGCCACATGGCGCGGGAGACCTTGCCATGGAGACGGCTGACCCCGTTGGTGTAAGCCGAGAGCCTCAGGGCCAAGGTGGTCATCCCAAAAGGCTCGCTGTCGTTCCAGGGATCCAGGCGCCCGTACCCGAGCAAGACCTTGATGTTTATGCCCAAGGCCTTGGCGTAGTTCTCGAAATAGGCCCGCACCAAGGCCGGATCGAACATGTCGTTTCCCGCCGGCACCGGGGTGTGCGTCGTGAAGACCGTGGAGGCCAAGACCACCTCCCGCGCGGCATCGAAGGAGAGCCCCTTCTCATTCCTCAGGATCTGGATCCTCTCCAAAGCGGAGAAGGCCGAGTGCCCCTCGTTCATGTGGATGACCGTGGGCTCTATCCCCATCGCCTTGAGGGCCCTGACCCCACCGATGCCCAGGACGATCTCCTGGCGGATCCTCATCTCCCGGTCCCCGCCGTAGAGCTGCGCCGTGGTGCCGCGGAATTCCGTTGGGTTGTCCCCCACGTTGGTGTCGAGCAGATACAGGGGGATGCGCCCCACATCGATCCGCCAGATGATGACCTGCACGGTCTGTCCCTTGAAATCCACGCTGACCCGTATGGGCCTTCCTTGGGCGTCCCGGACCAACGCGGCAGGCATGTTGTCGAAGTCGTTGACCGGATAGGTCTCCATCTGCCAGCCGTCCGCCGTGAGGTACTGGCTGAAGTACCCCTGCTGATACATGAGGCCCACCCCCACGATGGGGACGTTGAGGTCGCTGGCGGACTTCATGTGATCCCCGGAAAGGATCCCCAGCCCACCGGAGTATATGGGTAGGCATTTGGACAGGCCGAACTCGGCCGAGAAATAGGCTACCAGGAAATCCTCCTCGGGAGAGTAGTCCCCAGCCTGGAGGCGAGGCTGAGACATATACCGGTCGAAGTCCTGCACCACCCGGTCCAGCTGGGCCATGAATCCCGGGTCACGCGCCAGCTCGTCGAGGCGTTCCTGACTCACCAGCCCCAACATGAGCACAGGATTCTGGCCGGTCTCCTGCCAGAGTCGAGGGTCGATCCGCATGAACAACTCCCTGATCTCAGCCTTCCAGCTGAAGCAGAGGTTGTATGCCAGACGCCTCAGCGCGGTCATCTGGGGTGGGAGGTTGGGAACTACGTTGTACCTTATTCTCGGCTTCATGGCGGCGCCTTACCCCTCATGGGAACCTCATATGACCTGCAAGCCCGGATCCATTCCCCTGTGGTATCGTAGAGATATTATTATGGCCTCGGCCCACGGTCAAGGATCGCAGGGGTGGGGTTGCGGCCCTTTTCTCTTCATCAGGAGCCATTCCTTCTCCTTCCCCTTCATGCGCCTCAGCGTGAAGGCGCCCTTGAGCCTCTTCCCTTCAAGCACGAAGCTCACCTTGTCCTCCTTCTGTTCCAGTAGCTCGTACATCCCGCTGTCCCAGATGATCACGCGGCCGGCGCCGTATTGACCTTCGGGGATGACACCCTCGAAGTCGGCGTACTCGAGGGGATGGTCCTCCACCAGGACGGCCAGCCTCTTTTGAGACGGGTCCATGGATGGCCCTTTGGGGACCGCCCAGGACCGCAGTACGCCCCCCATCTCCAGGCGGAGGTCGTAGTGGAGATGCGTTGCATGGTGCTCGTGCACCACGAAACGGCCTCGCATCTCAGCCCTCTTGTGTCCGCCCTTGCGCGTGGCGCGCCTTCTTGATCTCCTCCAGATACATCTTTATGAGCGGGGACATCTCGGGCGGATGCCAATCGGTCTCCTTCGGGTCCTCGGGCCAGGTGAAAGGGAGGTGCCACAACTCACCCGGCTTGGTGGCCTTTTCCAGGACCTCCAGGGTCTTCAAGAGGACGGCCCTCTGTCCCTCCCGATCCCGTGCCTGTCCCACGGGCCTGCCGTACGGGTATTCTATGGCCGCGGAGCGGGGGATCCCGACGACCCGATTGAACTCGTGGTTCGGGGTGAGGACCACGGTGGAGAAACCCGCCTCCTCCAGATACCTGGCAGCCAGTCCCACGGACTGGCAGCAGAAGGGTCAGGCAGGCAACAGCAGCACGGCCTCCACCCCCTCTGCCTTCATCCCTTTGGAGATCGGCTCTATGGCCTCGTGCAGGAAATCGGTGCTCTCCCACTGGAAGCCGTAGAACGAGTAACACGTGGGGGCCAGGCGGCCTATGACCCCCTCTGCCTCGAACTCCGCCATGCGGGCCACGGGGAGCATGACGTTGATGTCATCCTTGATGTACCGGGTATTTATATGGAGGTGGTTGACATCTATGTCCCTCTCGGTAGTGTCCCTGGGGATGACCCTGTAAGAACGGTCCCCCCAGGTGGGTTCCCGCTTTTCCCTCTCCATGTCAAAAGGAGGGTCGCTCTTGAGGCTTATCCCTGCGCTGGTGACCATGGAGAAGGTGGCCTCACTGAGCGGTTTCGAAAGGGGGGTCCAAGGGATCTCCCCCTTGAACTCCCTCTGGGATATGAAGCCCCGGATCCAAGCCACGAGCCCGGGCGGAAGAAACCTGTATCCATCTACGACCTTTTGCCCTGTTTCCATCTTCACCTCCCCTCCTACGGAGCCGTGTCTCACCTCACCGACTCTTGCGGCCCATCAGCCTCTCTTGTCGCCACGCTGGGAGATCTCTACTCTGACATCCCTCCGACCAGGTGTGTCAGGACTTGGATAGAGCCCGAGACGGAACCCAAGCGTCCCTACAGGGATAGCTCGAAGAGCTGTTCCAGGACCATCTCCCCCCACTGGGTATCCTGATGCTCCTCCCTCAACACGAAGCCGAACTCCTCGTAGAGGTGACGGGCTGCGTCGAGCCCGGCAAAGGTCCACAGGTAGATCCTCTTTATGCCAGAGTGCCTGCAGAAGTCAATGGCCTCCCGCATGAGCCTCCTTCCGATGCCCGAGCCTTGGAATTCCCGTGCCACGATGAACCATCGAAGCCGCGCCCCTCTGTCTCCTGCCTCTATACCATCGATGGCTATGGAACCGACTATCTGTCCCCCGGAGGTGGCCACCCAGAACCCGTCTCTTCCCTCACAGAATCGGTTCAGGAACTCCGAGAGTTCCGTGGCCACCTTGGACTCGAAATAGAGCCCGAAGCCCCAGTCCTCGCTGTAATACCTGGCGTGGAGCTCGGTGACCCTCCCGATGGCCCCAGGGATATACCCTGAAAGCTCGACCTGCTCCGCAAAGGGGTTCATCTATTTGCCAGGAGGCTTAGTGCAGCCATGGCCTTGGCAGCGTTTTCCGGCGAGCTCACAAGAGGGATCCTGCTGTCTAGTGCCCCGAGGAGGTCCTTGCGCAACGCGCTGCTGCCGAGGGTGGAGAAGAGGAGCGGCTTTCTCAGGGACAAGGAGGAAAGCCCCCTGATCCTGCCCAGGTACCTGTCCCCTTGGACTCTGGTCCTCTTGATCTCCTCTATGACCATCTGCGGGACCACGAAGATCACGATCAGTCCGTCTACCCCAGGGTCCTCCATGAGCCTCGAGACGACCTCTGCGAGGAGGCCCGAGGGCCCCAAGTCCAAGGGGTTGCGAACGTTCATCCACGCAGGGGCGATGGAAGAGATACCACGGATGGTCTCTTCGGAGAAGGAGGCCATCTCCAGACCCAGGTCCCAACACTTGTCAGCGGTCATGGCCCCGAGAGACCCGGAGGTGGTGATGATCGCGATCCTCCTGCCCAACGGCAGGGGTTGTGTTGCCAAGGCGCTGGCCGTGTCGAAGAGCCCTTGTAGGTCCTCGAAGCGCAGGACCCCTGTCTGTCTGAAGGCCGCGTCGTACAGGGCGTCATCCCCGGAAAGGGAGCCGGTATGGGAGAGGGTCGCAGAGCTCCCAGCGGGCGTCCTGCCGCTATTGAGGGCCAAAATCGGTTTGACCCTGCTCACCTCTCGGAGGGCCGATAGGGTGCGTCCAGGATCCTTGAATCCCTCCAGATAGAGGGCGATGACCTTGGTCTGCGCATCCCCGGCCAGGTAGAAGACCACGTCGGCTTCATCCACGTCGCAACGATTGCCTATGGTGACCACCTTGCTGAACCGGACCCCTTGTTCTGGGGCCCAGTCCAAAAGGATGTTGCCGAACACACCGCTTTGGGCCACGACACCGATGTGGCCCGGCCGGAGGGATTCGTCCAGGAGTTCGGAAGTGGCGAAGCCGTTCTCCGTGTTGACCACACCTATGCAGTTGGGACCGATCACCCGGATCCCCGCTGCCTTGGCCACCCGCGCCATCTCCTCCTGGAGGGTTCGACCATACTGGCCGGTCTCGGCGAAACCCGCTGCCAGGACGATGGCCGCCTTGGTCCCCTTCTTGGCGCACTCGGCCAGGGCCTGGGGGCACGCCGGGGCAGGGATCATGAGGATCGCGAGCTCCGCCGGGTAGGGGATCTCCTCTATCCTCTTGTAGACCCTCCTGCCGTAGAGCTCATCCTCCTTGGGGTTCACGAGGAAGAGCCTTTCCCCGAGGGGCTGGGAGAGGAGGGCCCTTGTCTGCCCGAACCCGAATCCGAGCTTTCTGGTGGCCCCGATGAGGGCCACTGAACGTGGCTCGAAGAAAGGCCTGAGTTCTTCCCTGTCCCTGTACATGATGGGAGAATATAGTCCACTGTGGCGCGATTGAAAAGAGGAGAAAGGTCCTCCACTGTCGAGCGGATCTCCCCAGGAGCGCCAGGAGGACCTGCTGCTCGTGAGGGCCTTGCCCAGGACCCTCCTGGATATTAGACTGATGAATTACGACAAGTCGAAGGCGTGGATCAGGCGGACCATGCCATCGGATGTCCAGTGGGGCGCGCGCAGTGGTCAGGGACCTCTATTTCTTTGTCTTCCTCTCCCTGGTCTTGGGGATCTACGTGGTGGCCAACGGGTACATATTCCTGCGGGGGTGGCACGCCTTTTCCTGGATCGGCACGAATCGGTGCTGGGTAGGTGCTCTCTTCATTGCCGTGGCCCTGGCTTATCCATTCAGCCGCTTGAGCGAGGGGTCGGTCGCTGCCCCTCTCACCTATGCCTCCAACTATCTGGGGGCGTTCTATCTGGCCGCCATGGTCTATCTGTTCCTCACGACCCTGGCCATCGACCTCATCAGGTTGGTGGGCCATCTTCTCCCCCTCTCCCATGGATTCCCAAGGGCTTTTCCGCACGGGGCGAACAGGTTTGTGTCCCTCGGCGTGGTCACCGGGGTGATGGGGCTGATCTGGCTGGGTCACCTGAACGCCCTCAATGTGCGGGTCCGGACCCTGGAGGTGACCATCCGCAAGCCGGCTGAAGGGTTGAGGACCTTGAACATCGTTGTGGCATCCGACCTGCACCTCGGAAAGATCATGGGGAACTCCAGGCTCGGTTCCATCGTAAGAACGATCAACGCCCTCGAGCCCGATCTGGTCCTCCTCCCCGGAGACGTGGTGGACGAGAGCGCGGACCACCTGAGGGATGAGGAGACCATCCAGAGGCTTCTGGAGATGAGGTCCAGGTACGGTGTCTTCGCTGTGACGGGCAACCATGAATACTACGCCAACCTCCCGGCTACTGTGGCTGAACTGGAGAGAGGCAACGTAAGGGTCCTGCAGGATGCATGGGTGAAGATCGCCGACTCCTTTTACCTCATAGGGAGGAAGGACCGGACCGCTGAGCGCTACGGAGGAGGGCGAAGGTCGCTCAGGGAGCTCTTGGATGGGGTGGACCGGCGATACCCCATGATCCTCATGGACCATCAACCATTCCATCTGGAGGAGGCCAAGGACAACGGCATCGATCTCCAGGTATCCGGGCACACCCACCACGGCCAGCTCTTTCCTTTCAATCTCATCACCCGCATGGTCTATGAACTGAGCTGGGGATATCTCTCCAAGGGCGAGACTCACTACTATGTCTCAAGCGGTGTTGGAACATGGGGGCCGCCCGTGCGCATAGGGAGTATCCCGGAGATAGTGCAGATCAAGGTCAGATTCGAGTCCGAAGGCCTCACAAGGGCACCCAAGGCCCTGTCTTGAAAGGGGAGGGGGGATAGATGACCATAGGTGACAGGTTTCCAGAAACGGTTCTGAGCGTGGGCGACAGGCAACATGGATTCCTGGTGGAGCGGGTCTCCCCGGTGGAGGAGGTGCGGGCCATGGCATACCTCATGGTCCACGAGGGGAGCGGGGCGAGGCTCCTCCATCTGCACGCCGAGGACCCGGAGAACCTCCTGGCCATCGCCTTCAGGACCCCCCCTTTGGATGACACGGGCCTGCCGCACATCCTGGAGCACACGGTCCTTTGTGGGTCCAGGAGGTTCCCTGTCAAGGACCCGTTCGTGGAGATGCTCAAGTCCAGTCTGGCCACCTTCCTGAACGCCATGACCTATCCGGACAAGACCGTTTACCCGTGCGCGAGCATGCTGGAGAAGGACTTCTTCAATCTCGCCAGGGTTTACTGCGACGCGGTCTTTCACCCCCTCCTCACGGAGAGACACTTCAAACAGGAGGGTCATCACCTGGAGTTCGCTGAGCCAGGGAACATGGATTCGGAGCTCATCATTAAGGGGATAGTATTCAACGAGATGAAGGGTGCTTACAGCGATCTCGATGGGCTCATCGAGCGGATGACCTACAAGGCGCTCTTCCCGGACAATGCATACGGAAGGGACCCTGGGGGGGACCCGGAGGCCATACCGAGGCTGACCTATGAGGAGTTCGTCGAATACCACCGGCGTCATTACCATCCCTCCAACTCGTACATCTTCGTGTACGGGGATATCCCCCCCCAGAGGCACATGGAGTTTCTCCACAGGGAGTATCTGCGCGAGTTCGGGCGCATCTCCATCGACACCTCCATATCCGAACAGGCCAGATGGAGCGCGCCGCGGCAGGAGACCGTGCCGTACCCCATAGGGATGAACGAGGGCCTCGAGCGCAAGGTCGCTGTGGTGATCAGCTTCTTGACAAACCCGGTCACCGACGCAGTGCGCTCCCTATCCCTCCACGTCCTGGACTACTACCTGCTCGGCAATGCCGCATCGCCCCTGCGAAAGGCCCTCATAGACTCTAGATTGGGGGAGGAACTCACCAGTTCCGGGTACAGTACCTCCCAGCGTGACACCTTTTTCACTGTCGGCCTCAAGGGTACAGATGCGCATCGGACAGGGCCCATCGTTGATCTAGTCATGTCCACGCTGAAGAGGATCTCCCAGGAGGGTTTGCGCAAGGAGATGGTCGAGTCCGCCTTTCGCAGGCTGGAGATCGCCTCCCGGGAGATCCAGGGCATGTATCCACTTCACCTCATGGAGCGCGTGTATCGATCATGGCTCTACGATGCCGACCCGCTCCACAACCTGAGACTCAACGAGCATCTCTCCATGCTCAAGGGGCTCATGGAAGCCGAGGAGAGATTCCTGGAGAGGCAGCTCACAGAGATGATCCTGGAGAATCCCCACTGCGCGGTCTTGACCTTCGTCCCGGATCAAAGTCTCCTGAGGGACAAGGAGGGATCTTTTCGTGCGAGGATGCGCGACCTGAAAGAGGCCATGACCCCCGAGGAGCTCGAGCGACTGCAGAAGGAGGCCATGGAACTGGACGCAATGCAATCCTCGCCGAACCCTCCGGAGGCCACGGCGAGGCTCCCACGCCTGGCCCTCGCCGACATCCCCGTCGAGCCGCACGAGCTAGAGACCAGCGTGGAAGAGGTGCAGGGGGTCCCGTTTCTTCGAACGGATCTCTTTTCCAACGGCCTGAATTACCTCCAGGTGGCCTTCGACCTCAGGGGACTAGACGACGAGCTCGTGGACTACCTTCCCATCTATGCCGAGGCCCTCAGGAAGATGGGGGCCGGAGAGGACGATTACGTGGTCATGGCTGAGCGAGAGGCAGCCGCCACCGGCGGGGTAGGGGTGAGCGTCTCCGCGGACGGACACGTTGACGATCCTTGGCGCGTGCGCCCGTTCTTCACGGTCTGGTCCAAGGCCTTGGATTCCAGGCTCCAGGAGATGATCAAGGTCCTGTGGGATCGGATCCTCAGGTGTGACCTCGCTGATGCCAAGAGGCTGGAGGAGGTCGTTCTCCAGGGGCGTGTAGCCATAAAGAGCCAACTCGTCCCCAACGGTTGGCACTATGCCTTGCTCTATGCCGGGAGGAACATGTCTCGCAATGCCCAGATATCGGAACGGATAGGTGGCGTCACACAGATACGCCTCCGGGATCGACTGGCGGACGATTTCGAGGGGCTGAGGGATCGGCTGAGGGATCGGCTGGCCCGTATCCGCGACTTCATGCTCGCCAAGGGTCGAGCGACGATGAGCTTCGTGGGGAGCGAGAATCAGTTGCCACTGGTGCTGGATCAGGTGGCGGCCTTGGCAGAGAGCCTCAGGGATGAGGGGCCAAGGGCAGAACAGGCAGATTCGAGGCCGTCGGGGCTCGTGCGCGAGGCCATAGCCACCCCGGCCGACGTGGCCTTTGTGGCAAAGGTCCTGCCCTCAGTGGGGGCCTCCCACAGGGATGCGCCGGTGTTGTTGCTTCTCAGCCTTCAGCTCAGCTACGGGTACCTGTGGAACGAGGTGAGGGTGAAGGGAGGGGCTTACGGGGCCCGCGCGTCTTACGATCCGCTGAACGCGATCTTCAGCCTAGCAAGCTACCGAGACCCTTTCATCAAGGAGACCCTAGAGTCCTTCGATGGGGTGCCGATGTATATCACGGAGCGGATGGATCGCTCCGCTGCCGCGGTGGAGCAAGGCATCATAGGCGCCCTCAAGGCCATCGACCGCCCCATCCGCCCGGGCCAAGCAGTGGGCACGGCCCTCATGCGCTACCTACATGGCGAGACAAGGGAGTTCAGGAAGGCCTTCCGGGCGAGACTACTCTCCTTGTCCGGCGACGACCTGCTTCGGGCAGGGACGGAGCTCTTGAGACCTGCCTTTTCGCAGGCCAACGTGTGCGTCATATCCAGTCGAGAGAGGCTCACGGAGGCCAACCGTCTCCTCGGACCGGAGGCACTGGAGATCTCCGATCTGTGAGAGGTGAGAGGGCCGCCCTATCCTGGAAGGGCAAAGCGCCACCGCCAAGTCGCCCCGAGAGACGCAATCACCCTGTGTCCACGAGTTATCCTGGTCTATGACACGATGCGATGGAGCCTCTCCTTCGTTTCCACGGCCTCCTGGAGGATACTCTTCATCAGGTCGGAGACGGAGGGGATGTCCTCGATGCGGCCCACCACTTGGCCGCAAGGATAGATCCCCTCCTCTGGGGTGCCCTCGAACCATCCCTTCCTGGTGACCTGCCCGCTGATGAGGGGCGCAAGTTCCCCCAGGGAACTCCCCTTGCCCTCCATCTCCAGGATCTTCTCTGCCCACTGGTTTCGCAAGACCCTGGCAGGGTTGCCCAAAGACATCATCACGAGGGTGGTGTCGGTCTCCGAGGCGTTGATCAGCCTCATCTTGAGGCCCTGGTGTGCCGGGCACTCCTTGGTGGCTATGAATCTGGTCCCCATGATGACACCGTCGGCCCCCAGGGCCAGGGCAGCCACCATGGACCTGCCGTCGCATATGCCGCCTCCTGCGATGAGCGGCACGCTGACGGCATCCGCGGCCTTGGGGAGCAGGACCATGGTGGTGACACCCTCCATGCTCGGGTGCCCGCCGCACTCGGTCCCCACTATGGAGACCGCATCCACCCCCAGACGGCTCGCCTTGGCGGCGTCTCGCACACGGGCGCACTTGTGTATGTGGATGAGCTTGCCTTGAACGATCCTCTCCCTGTACGGCTCTGGGTTGCGGCCAGCGGTCTCGAGGATATTCACCCCGGACTCGATCACCGTGTCGATGAGCTCCTCGGGCGCCGTGGGCATCAGGGCAGGGAACAAGGAGACATTCACCCCGAAGGGCCTGTCCGTGAGGTCGCGGGTCTTCTTGATCTCATCGAGGAGTTCCCCTTTGGTGGGGAAGGTGGCCGCTGGCAGGCAGGCGAATCCACCGGCATTGGCGACCGAGGCCACTAGCTCCGCACGTGAAAGCCAATGCATGGTCCCGCACTGAATGGGATAATCGATCCCCAAGAGCTCCGTCATCCTGGTCTTGAACATCCCTCGCCTCCTTTCGAGCCAAGCTGGTCCTCTCGTTTCTGGTCCGGCCGAGTCATGAGCCCATTGCTCAATATCACACATGGCTGGTCAGACACAAGGCCCTGGGCCCGGGCATATGGGCTTTTCAAGGGATCACAAGGGGTGGCACCTCTCGAGCTGGCCTGGCGAGGAGATTGGAGGTCACCCATGGGATCGCCGAAGGACTATCCTCCCCAAGGGGGTACCGTCTTGTGCCAATACCGCCGGGGTCTTCTCAGGACGCTTCCATGACTGCGGGAGATCGCCTTGACCCCCTCCCGGGTCAGGGGAGAGCATGCTCATGCAGGCCGCTACCACGCTCTCCACCCGGATCGACTTCATGCACTGGTTGTCCCCGCCGCACGGTTGAAATTCGCTCTGGTGCAGGCAAGGGCTGCAGAAGACGGGCTCATAGAGCACTACTTTCCTGGATCCGTGGGTATCTTGGACATAGTGAAAAGGATGGACCGGGCCGAACAGCGCCACAGTGGGCCTGCCCAGGACAAAGGCCATGTGCATGGGGCCGCTGTCGTTTGTGAGGAGGCAGTCGGCACGCCCCAAGACCCCCATCAACCCCCCCAAAGACAACTCCCCAGCTAGATTCCTCACCCGCGATCCGTAGTCCGAGAGCATCCCATGGAGGCCGGAGACATAGCCTCGTTCCTCCTGGCTCCCCACCAGGGCCACCTTGATGAACTCCGAGCTGTCCAACAGCGCCCCGATGGCCTGGGCGAAGCACTCCCTTGGCCACCTGCGCTCCAGGCAGAGATCAGAGGCATTGGGGTTCACCACCAAGAGTTTGTCCGTTGCCTCCAGCCACCCCTCAAGCCTCCGTGCCGCCTCCTCTCGGTCGGTCTCTTTGACGATGAGGCACGACCCTCTTGGCATTGCAGGCACCGCCTTGCACCCCGCTGCCCGCGCTAACTGGAGGTACAGTTCCTGCACTGGCATGGCCGTGTTGAAGAAGACCAGGTGGGTGAAGAGCCCCTTCTTCACAGAGGTGGACTTGCGGTAGAAGCCGAGCCTGTTCCTCGCGCAACTCAAGGTGGCCACTATGCTCGCGAAATACGAATAGAGCTCCAGGTCGAAGTAGAGCGACGGACGCAGGGACCATAGGCGCCGCAACAGGGCCAAGGTGGACACCCCCACGGCCAGGATGGATCTCTCGGAAACATAGAGTCCCCTGTCCGCCAAGCTGAGGCGCTCCACGAGATCGCAGTTCTTGCTGCTCGTGATGAAGACCAGCACGGCCGTTGGGTAGGTGGTCTTCAAGGCCTGAAGCATGGGGATTGCGGCCAGGATGTTTCCCATCCCCGCGAACTTCGCTACACAGATCACCCCGGGGCGCTGCGGGATCCCGTGTCCCCGGCGGAGGAGAAGTCCCACTACCTTGGCAAAGAGGTTCAGGATGTAAGACAGGGGACCGCCGATCAACCGATCGATCTTGATCTTGTGCTGAGAGGTCATGAATGCTCGTGAACCCTCCCTCTCCTGATGCGGTCCTGGGCCGAAAGGAGAGGCGGGACCCAGATGAAACCCCACTTCCGTCCGCGAGACCAGGGAGCCATGGCCCTCCCATGATAGCACAACCCCCGGCTTCTGTATTGTTCCGCCACGAGGTGCGACGCACTCGCATCTCCTCTTGGAAGCTCTGACCCATGGGGCATCCCCTCGCCCTGGAGTGGTGCTTGGGCAGGAAGGCCATCTGGCTCCCGACGCAGGCGAGCAAGGCGTCCCGCTTTGCGCGAGACATGGCCCGAGTCTTGGTTTTCTCCATGGCCTTGGTTGCGGCCGGAGGCCGCCCTTGGGTATAATTTCCTCATGGCGCAGAGACTCAGGACCTTTGATCAGGACCAGATGCTCGTGGTCAACGAGGCCGTGGCCTTGGCCGAGGAGCTCACTAGCAACCATTTCAAGTACTCTTCGAGCCAGTGGAGGCGCTCCAGGTACGACATCACCACCCTGAAGGGTCTCTCAGGACCGGAGATCACGGACGTGGCATTTGCCCAGATCCTGCGCTATGTTGGCCAGCCAACGCCAGGCGATCCGGTGCGGTCCCGTATCGACTATTACAAGGTCTGCCTCCAGGACCACGGGATCCTTCGGGCACTAGAAAGGGAAAGCGCCCTGGACTTCTTTCCCCTGATGGTCTACGTGGTGACCCACGAGCTCACCCATATCGTTCGCTTCAGCCGCTTCATCCAGAGCTTCGATGCCTACCCAGTCCATCGTGTCCAGGAAGAGGCGAGGGTCCATGCCATAACGCGGGAGATCTTGCTCGGGGCGCGCATCCCGGGGGTCGTGCCCATTGCCAAGTCATATCTGGACCTGGTGGATACTGTGGGCGCGTTTCCACTCGGTCTGCCTCACGAGATCAGCTGAGTCCATGTCCGCATGGGATAGGAGCGTAGGCGGCACTGCTCATATCCGCTCAGCTCAGGCGGGCCCCCCCCGCAGGAAAGGGCTCCCGCTGGATCAGGTATCGCTTGCCTGGAGATGGAGTTGCGTCCTCACACTCGTGCAGGGGTCTCAGTCTTGAGGCTGGACCGATCTCCCCCATCTCCAGGGGATTGCCTGCTCAGGTAAAGAGGAGAGATCATAAGGGTATGGGATGAAGAGAAGGTGGCTCATCCTTCAAGGGCTAATTGCATGGGTGTTTTTCGTGGGGGCGGCCATGGCCTTCACACCACCGGGCCCTGCCGAGAGGCTCAAGGCCATAGGGGCCACAGAGGCCCTGCCCCAGCTGCTCAGGCTCGCGCTGGAACCGGGTGATTTCCAGCCCATCTCCCCTCCCGGACCAGGGGACTGGTTGGCAGTGCATCCAGAACCAGGGCAGACATTCGAGGAGTTCTCCCGTTTGAGCCCGCCCAGGCCAAGGGGATCTCGAAGCACGATCTACCTTCAGCCCCTGGGGGACTTCCCAGCCGGTGGGAGCCCGTCTCTGGATCTGCTGAAGGGGTATGCGGCCGCATATTTCTCCATGGAAGTGAAGCTCCTCTCACCCCTGCCCATCGCAGGAGCGGAGGTCACGAGTCGAGACAATCCCATAACTGGCCACCGGCAGATACTGACCAGCGATGTCCTGGCATCGATCAAGAAGCGGTTTCCCAGCGATGCCTTCTGCGTCCTGGGCGTCACCATGGAGGACCTTTACCCGCACCCTTCGTGGAATTTCGTCTTCGGCCAGGCATCCCTTCGCGATCGCGTTGGGGTATTCAGTCTCGCCCGATACCACCCCGCGTTCTACGGCGAGACGCGGGGAGAGGGTCACTCGATGCTCCTCCTCAAGCGGGGCTGCAGGGTGCTGGTCCACGAAACGGCCCACATGTTCTCTCTGGCCCACTGTGTGTTCTTCAGGTGCGTCATGAACGGATCCAATCACCTGAAGGAGAGCGATGCCAGACCCCTCCATCTGTGCCCCGTGTGCCTCAGGAAGCTCCAGTTCAGCTTGGGATTCGACGTCCGGGATCGGTACGAGAGGCTCCTTGGCTTCTATGGGCAGGTTGGTTTCCACGAGGAGGCCCGTTGGGTCGCAGGGAGGATGGAGAGGATCTCCGGGGGGCGCAGGTGAAGAAAGAGGCACTCCTCTACGCCAAGCTCCCGAGGGCTCAGGTCCGATGCCACGTATGCCAGAGGGGGTGCATCATCCCGGATGGGGAGAAGGGGTGGTGCCGAACGAGGGTCAACGAGGGTGGCACCTTGTACAGCCTCATCTACGGGGAGGTCTCCTCGATCTCCATCAATCCCATCGAGAAGAAGCCGGTCTTTCACTACCATCCGGGGAGCAGGTGGCTTTCCCTGGGGAGCTGGGGGTGCAATTTCCGGTGTCCTGGATGCCAGAACTGGGAGATAGCCCATGTGACGGGGAACGTCCCCAAGGAGGGTCGATTCCTGAGCCCGGAGGATCAGGTGGAGATGGCACTGAGGAATGGATGCCTCGGTCTTTCCTGGACCTTCAACGAGCCCACCATTTGGCTGGAGTACACCCTGGAGGCGGCCAGACTCGCCAAGGAGCGCGGGCTTCGCACCAACTACGTCACCAACGGCTTCATCTCCCAGGAGGCACTGGCCACGCTCGCACCCTACCTGGATGTGTATCGCATGGACATGAAGGGGTTCTCCGAAGAGACCTACGAGGCCATAGCCCGCATCAAGGAGTTCCGCGGGATACCCGAGGTCGCAATTCAGGCCAAGGGTTACGGCATGCACGTGGAGGTGGTCACCAACGTCATCCCGGGACTGAACGATGATGAGAGGGAGCTTCGAGGGATAGCCTCATGGATCCTGGACAACCTGGGGTGCGATACCCCATGGCACGTGACGAGGTTTCACCCCCATCTGAGACTCTCCCACCTGATGCCGACGCCCGTCTCCGCCCTGGAACGGGCGAGGGAGATAGGCCTGCAAAGCGGCCTCCGGTACGTATATCTGGGCAATGTCCCTGGACACCGATGGGAGAACACGTACTGCCCCGGGTGCAAGGAGTTGCTCATAGAGAGATACGTGTTCGATATCCTGCAAAACAGGATCCTGCAGGGCCGTTGTCCCGGGTGCGGGACACAAATCGCTGGCAGATTCTGATCCTCGTCAGTGGCCCGGATCCAGTCTTCTCTACCTGCCTTGCCGCCGGTGAAAGCCTTCAGCCCGTCGTCATCTGCCATCTCGATGATCCCAGCCTCCTGCCCAGTGGCTCTCCCCTTGCATCAACGGTTCCAAAGAACGATGCCCCCCGAATCAGAGACCCAGGTAGCTCTTGCGAACGACCTCGTCCTGCAGGAGCTGTTCCCCTGTCCCATGGGCGACCACCCGACCGGAGGAGAGGACATAGTTGCGGGTGGCCATCTGAAAGACGGAGCTCACCTCCTGCTCCACCAGGAGTATCGTTATGCCAAGGGCGCTGATCTCCATGATCTTCCGAAAGACCTCGGTGCGCAGCCTGGGGGCCAGTCCGGTAGAGGGCTCATCGATGCACAGCAGCTTGGGTCTGAACATGAGGGCGCGCCCTATGGCCAGCATCTGCTGCTCACCGCCTGAGAGGGTCCCGGAGATCTGATGGGATCTCTCCCTGAGGACGGGGAAAAGCTCGTGAACCTTGGTCAGGTTTTCCTGGATCTCTTTCTTGTCCTTGAGGAGATAAGCCCCTGCATATAGGTTTTCCAGGACGGTCATCTCCCGAAACGGCCGCCTCCTCTCAGGACAGTGGATGAGGCCCCTTTTCACTATCTCGTGGGCAGGACTCCGGTCGATCCTCTCCCCATCGAAGGTCACGCTCCCCTCCAAGGTGATGTCGCCCGCCGTCGTGCCGCGCTTGGTCTCCCTCTCTCTGGCCACCAGGCCCGTTATGGCCCTCAGAAGGGTGGTCTTGCCCGCCCCGTTGGGCCCCACCAGGCTCACGAGTTCCCCCCTGTCCACCTCCATGCTCAGGTCGTTGAGGATCATGGCCTTCTCGAAGCATACTGTCAGATGAGAGACCTCCAGCAGCAATTCAGAGCCCCCCTTCTCCGAGGTAGGCCTCGACGACCTTTGGGTCCTTGACCACCTCCTCGGGCCTGCCGTCGGCGATGATGGTCCCGAAATTCAGCACCACGATCCGGTCCACCAGCTTCATCAACTGCTGGAGCTTGTGTTCGATGACGATGAGGGCGGGGCCTTCGCTGTGGAGCCGCCCGAAGCGGCCGCCTTTGTGCAGCCTCTTGAGGGACTTGGCCATGAGTTCGGTCTCGGCAGGGCTCAGACCACCGAAGGGCTCGTCCAGGAGCAAGAGCTCCGGCTCCGTGGCGATGGCCCGGGCTACCTCCAGCCTCTTGAGATCCCCCTGGGAGAGTGTCGAGGCCTTTTCCAGTGCCATGTCCGAGATACCAGCGAACTCCAAAGCGTCCATGGCCTTGGCCTCTATCCTCTTCACCCATTCGCCCCGCTTCATGGCCCTCGGGCAGAGGCAGGAGACCATGACGTTGGCGATGATGGGGATCCGGCGGAAGGGGCGCATGTTCTGAAAGGTGCTCGCTATGCCCAAGTTGACTATGTCCCAGGTCCTGAGGCCTATGAGCTCCCGGCCCTTGAACCGGATCCTTCCCGCATCCGGCCTCAGGATCCCCATGATGAGCCGGAGCAACGTGGTCTTGCCTGCCCCGTTGGGGCCTATCAATCCGACCACTTCATCCCTCCCCACCTGGAGGTTGATCCCGTCGATGGCCCGCAGCCCCCCGAAGTCCTTGCAGAGGCCTTCGATTTCCAGGAAGGCCTGACCCATCTCAAGCCTCCTCCGCCTCTTCCCTGAGCTCCCGCCGGGAGACCTTGCCCACATCCGTCTTGGGGAGCTCCCCCCTGAACTCGATGATCTTGGGCACCTTGTAGTGGGCCAGGTTCTGCTTGCAGTACTCTATGATCTCCTCCTCCGAGACCTTGCCGCGCGCCTCGGACTGGAGGACCACGTAGGCCTTGATTATCTGGCCGACCTTCGGGTCAGGGACGCCCACCACGCCGGCTGCCTTGATCTGGGGATGCTTGTAGAGGACTTCTTCCACATGCCGGGCAAAGACCGAGTATCCCTTGTACTTTATCAGGTCCCTCTTTCTGTCGAAGAAGTGAAAATATCCCTCTTCGTCCATGGTGACCAGGTCTCCCGTGCGCAGCCATCTCATGCCGTCGATCTCCACCAGGGCCTCTTTGGTCTCCTGTGGTCTCATCCAGTAGCCCTGCATGATGTTGGGCCCGCTCACGATGAGCTCTCCCACCTCTCCGGGTGGAACGAAATCCATCCCCTCTGGGTCTATGATGGCGGCCCTGACATTGGGAATGGGGACCCCGAAGGAGCCTGTCTTTGGCCTCTGGTACGGGCTGCCATGGGAGACGGCCGTGGTCTCGGTCATGCCGTAGCCCTCCATGATCCTCGTCCCGGTACGTCTCTCCCATCCCTCGATAGTGGACCTGTGAAGGGTGTCCGCACCACAGGCGATGAGCTTGAAACGCTTCCAGTTAACCCGGTCGGTCTTCTCGTACTCCTTGAGGTACTCGAAGAGGGTCGGCACCCCGTAGAAGGCCGAGGCCTGATAGCGTTCGGCTGCGTCCAGGATGTCTTCCATGTCGGGTGTCGTGAAAAGGACCATCGTCACGCCCTGCACCAGACTTCCCAGCATGACCACCACCTGCCCGTAGATG
>CAZOXN010000007.1:0-16825 GCA_964583655.1 uncultured Desulfarculaceae bacterium
CGGAGCCAATATCCTCATCTGTATTATCCGGTACGGGACGTTTTCCAAGATCGCTGCAAGCCTCTCCTGCTCTAGCCGTCTGCTGTTGTGATCGAAGACCCATACGGACTGATGGGGATCGAAGGGATTGTCGGGCCTCGGATCCTGGGAGGCCAGATCCAGCACAAAGTGAATTCCGCTGAGCTCTTCTGGCAGCTTCTCCCTGATCAATGACTCTAGCCTCCGGAGGTTTTCCTGACTCCTCCCGAGGAAGAGATCCGCCAGGGCGCTGCTTCGATCGCGGGAGTCCAGATAGAATGTCCTCTCGTAGCAAGTCACCCACTGCCTCCTCCTCAGGAGGATCCCCAGCCAGGCCTCTCCCAGGGCCCTTCTCCTCTTGTTGCGCCCCCTGGCCCACTCTCTCACCACGTGAAACAGGGAGTACTCAGTCAGCCCCAGATAGTCATCCGGGCGCTCCAAGGGGCTCACAGGGAGGAGTTCCTCCAGGGTCTGGCGGAATACGTTCTTGATGGAAAGGTCCAGGGCACGGGTGGTCCGGTGGTAGTAGATGGCCTGAAAAAGGTTTATCCTGGCCTGGATGAACTGCTGCAGGGAGGCCAGACCATACGAGGAATACGTAACGCCCCTGTCCGTGATGAAGGTGTAATGGAGGATCCGCTCCAAGTCAATGGGGTCCTTCGAGAAACCGCTCATGTACGAGTCGCGCAGGACATAGTCCAGATTGTCGACGGTGAAGATCCCACTGGAGAAGAGCGTCCGAAGGACCTTGAGCCAGCTCGGCCATCTCCCCCCCTCCTCGTCTGGGGTCGGTCGTCTGATGAGATAGGCCACCCAGGCCGGATCGAGACGCTCGCCCCCCTGGAATGGCCCGGACGGGGACCGGCGGACACCCGCGATCAGGGGCCCCAAGACCTCCTGGATCACGTGGCCGCCCACGACCTCATGGTTGATACCCCAGCGCGGCTCCAGATACTCCGAGTCGCACAGGTGGCTGAAGGGGCCATGTCCCACGTCGTGAAGCAGCCCTCCTATCCTCAGCAGGGACTCTGTCAGGGGTTGAGACGGGCAGCCCACGTGGTGTCTCTTCAAAGTAGGATAGAGATGCCGGGCAAAACGCCCTGCCACGTGCATGGCCCCCAAGGAATGCTGAAACCTGCTGTGTTCGGCCGACGGGTAGACCCAGAAGGCACTCTGCAGCTGGTGGATGTATCGGAGCCGTTGCACCCAGGGATGGCCGATGAGTTCCTCCTCGGTCACTTCATCGCCTAGGCCGGGAGACGGTCTAGTGTAATGGAGGTATCCATGGATGGGGTCAGATATGATCCCCACGCCATCGTAAGGGTCAACCTGAACCGCCCATTCTACGAGATCCCTTGAAGGCCGTCCGTTTTCCAACCCCGCCCCACCTCCTAGCGCCTCGCCTTCGGTCTTCCGGGGGACAGGAAAAATAGGGGACTCCATGTCCCTTCGCCGAATCAAGGACCCCCAGTTGCCTTGCCTGACATCTCCTCCTCGCCAGGGATATCCCCCGTCGATGAAGCGGTCACGAGCGTCTCTATCCCTGCCAGCACCCTCGCTGGGAGCCCCTTCACCCTTGCCAGATCGCGCACGGAACGAAATGGCCCCCTTGTCATCCGATCCTCGACGATCTTGCGGGCCGTGGCCGGCCCGATCCCTGGGAGGAGGGTGAGGTCCCATATCCCCGCGGCATTTATGTCCATGGCCCTCCCGAGCAGAAAGGCCCTACCCGCTGAGACTTCTCCTAGACGGATCTCCCAGCATGACCCCTTCTTCTCCAAAGCCAGGCTCTTGAGATCACCGAGGGTCGTCTCCAGCACGGGTGAGCCGGGCAACCTGCATGGGTCGGTCATCCCGAGCCCCTTGAGGAAGGCACCGATGCTAGTGCCTGACGGCACCTCATGGATCCCCTCTGCAGGCGATGGGCCCGTGACCTCCACCAGTATCATGCGGTCAGCTGCCACCCCTCCATCCCTGGCAGGAGAAAAAGCCCTCAAGATGGGGTCCAACCGCACGGCCAAGACCAGGCATAGGGAGGCCGAGAGGAGGATTCCGGCCATTGGCCGATCCCACAACACTCCCCCTTGTCTCACCCTCGCCACTTCGAGAAGACCCCTTCGGCCTGTCTTGGATCCGCTTCCAGCACGACCTGGAGACCTAGGCAGCTTTCGTCAATGCCGGGAGGAGATCCCCCTGCGCCTTTCCGTTTGGCTCTGTAGCTTGTAGTCTATGCTGTCCACCAAGGCCTGCCAGCTCGCCTCGATGATGTTCTCCGATACCCCGACGGTCCCCCACCTCTCCACCCCGTCCGATGACTCTATGAGGACCCTGACCCTCGCCGCGGTCCCCTCCCCTGCTGTGAGGACCCTCACCTTGTAATCCACGAGCTCCATCTCCTTCAGTTGAGGATAGAACCGCTCCAAGGCCTTTCGAATGGCATTGTCCAGTGCATTGACCGGGCCGTGGCCCAAAGAGGCGGTGTGCTCCTCAGCCCCACCCACGCGCACCCTGATGGTCGCCTCTGAGATGGGGACCTCGTCTTCCTGACGCTTCTCCACGATCACCCTGAAGCCCACGAGATCGAAGTGTCGGCGTCGCAGCCCAAGGGCCTGCTTAACCAGGAGCTCGAAGGAGGCCTCCGCTGCCTCGAACTGGAATCCCTCCTTTTCCAGATCCTTGAGGCTCTGAAGGATGGAGAGGGTCAGAGGATCCTTGGCGTCGAGTGGGATGCCGTACTCCGCGGCCTTCAACAAGACGTTGGCCTTCCCTGCCAGATCCGAGATCAGTATCCTCCTTCGGTTGCCAACCTGGCCGGGATCGATGTGCTCGTAAGCAGAAGGGTACTTTTCGATGGCCGAGACATGCACCCCTGCCTTATGGGCGAAAGCGCTTCGACCCACGTAAGGCTGATGCTTGTTGGGTATCTGGTTGGTCACCTCGGCCACAAAACGAGACACCTCGGAGAGCCTCTTCAGTTGCTCCGCCCCGATGCAGGAGAGCCCGAGCTTCAGTTGTAACACGGGTATCACAGAGCAGAGATTCGCGTTGCCGCAACGCTCGCCATAACCGTTCATCGTCCCTTGCACGTGTCGAGCCCCGGCCTGGACAGCGGCCAAGGTGCAAGCCACGGCCATCTCCGAATCGTTGTGGGCATGGATCCCGAGCACCGCGGCCGTCCTCTTCTTCACTTGGCCCACTATCTCTCCCACCTCCGAAGGCAAGGTACCCCCATTGGTGTCACATAGGACCAACACGTCCGCCCCACCTTCCATCGCGGCCCTGAGGGTCTCCATGGCGTATTCCCGATTGGCCTTGAACCCGTCGAAGAAGTGCTCCGCGTCGAAGAGGACCTCCTGGAAGTGCGGGCGAACGAAGGAGACGGAATCCCTGATCATCTCCAGGTTCTTCTCGACAGGCACCTTGAGGATCCGGCTCGCGTGGATGTCCCAGCTCTTGCCGAACAAGGTGGCCACCGGTACCTTGGAGGTTATCAGGGCCTTGAGCCGCGGGTCCTCGTGGGCGGGATGCGAGGGACGCGCCGTGCTCCCGAAGGCAGCGATCTGGACGGTCTTGAAGTCGTAGTTGACGATCTCCCGGAAGAACTCGTCATCCCTGGGACTGGTCCCAGGCCATCCCCCTTCCACATAGTGGACGCCCAGTTCGTCGAGCTTCCGGGTGATCCTGACCTTGTCCTGGACCGACAGGGCGATATCCTCGCCTTGGGTCCCGTCGCGACACGTCGTGTCGTAGATCTTCACCGCCGACGACGGGTCTCTCCTCCCTGCCCTCTTCGCCATGGTGCCCCCCCCTGACTCCTCCGTCTCCCTACGGGATCGTGTCTTTGAACCAACTTTATCATCGCTTGTCTGAAACGGCAAAGGGCAGCGACCAGGTCTCCCTTTCCAAGTCCCACGGGGTCCACTCGCCAAAGGCTGGAGGCGCACGGCCGTCTCCCAAGGGCCTCCTCTCGAAGACTCGACGCCGCTGCGACGGATCTCCGGGGCGTTCCCGTCGTCAGCCTGGGCCTCAGGCCCTGGGAGAAGACAAAGGATGTTTGGTCCCTAGGGGCTCGGAAGGACGTCACGTCTTCGGCCAAGCAGGGCGGATATCAACGTCTCCGGCCTCTCTTTCGGACCAGGGGAGGGGCCTGCCGGATATCTCCCTCGCCCAGCCCAAAGGCCTTGTGCAGGACCCTTACTGCCAATTCCTTGTACTTGGCCTCGATGACGCAGGAGATCTTGATCTCCGAGGTACTGATCATCTGTATGTTGATCCCTTCTTGCGCCAGGGAGGAGAACATCTTGGCCGCGACCCCTGAGTGGGTCCTCATACCCACCCCCACTATGGAGACCTTTGCGATGTCCTCATCGGAACTCACTCCCCTGGCCTTCAGATCCTTGGCGACTTTCTTGACGATCTTCAAAGCCTTCGGCATGTCCCCTTTGGGCACGGTGAATGTCACGTTGGTCAGCCCTTCGTCACTCACGTCCTGGATGATCATGTCCACCACGATGTTCGCGTCTGCCAGGGGACCGAAGATCTGGGCTGCCACCCCTGGGACGTCGCGCACCCCCTTGATGGTGATCTTCCCCTCGTCGGTCCTGTAGGTGATCCCCGACACCACCACCCTCTCCATGTCCTTCTCTTCCTGGACCACCATGGTCCCCTCCTCATCAGAGAAACTGGAACGAACGTGAATGGGCACGTTGTACTTCTTGGCGAACTCCACGGACCTGGTCTGGAGCACCTTGGCCCCCAGGGAGGCCATCTCCAGCATCTCTTCATAGGAGATCCTCGGTATCTTCCGAGCCTCTGGGCAGATACCAGGGTCGGTGGTATAGACCCCCTCGACATCCGTGTATATCTCGCACAGATCCGCATTGAGCACCGCTGCGATGGCCACTGCGGTCAAGTCCGACCCCCCACGGCCCAAGGTCGTGATGTTGCCATCCTCGTCGATCCCTTGAAAACCCGCCACCACAACTATCTTCCCTTCCCTCAGCTCCTTGTCCAGGCGGGAACGGTCCACGGTCTGGATGCGGGCTGTGGAGTAATTGTTGTCCGTGAAGATGCGCACCTGATGCCCGAGAAGCGATACCGCCTCGTACCCCATGACCTGGAGGGCAATGGCAAGAAGGGCCGACGTGACCTGCTCGCCAGTGGAGACCAGGACATCTGTCTCCCTTTCCGAAGGCTCCGGGCTCACGTCTCTGGCCAAGGCCAGGAGCCGGTCGGTCTCTCCTGCCATGGCCGAGACGACGACCACCAACTGATTGCCCGCGTCACGGGTCTTCGCCACCCTCTTGGCCACCTCCCTGATACGTGCCAGGTTGGCCACTGAAGTGCCGCCGAATTTCTGAACTATCAAGCCCAAGACCCCTCACCCCTCCTCGCAGCAATGATGTGATTGCTCATGAGCCATTGGCTTCAGGGGGCGGTGGCATCTCTCTTCGCTTTGAGTCCTCGGCCCTCGATCTTCCAGAGGACTTGGCCTCCCCCCTCCCCGCAAGACGCGCCACCGGCCTCGACTCCGCCTCGGGCGAATCCGCCTGCGGCGGATCTCAGGTCCAAACCCCGGGAAATCAAGACGCCTCCGCCCTGTGATCCGCCTACGCTCAAGAGATGATCGCTCGTGCAACTCAAGGATCAGGGACCCTCATCGATGCCGGGCAGGCACGGCTTCGACGCCGCCGTCCTCCACCCGTGGCCCTCTTGAGTCGCTCCAGGACCAGGCCGTGCCTCTTTCCCCCCGCCCTGAACCGAATCTCCCTGGTCCTAGCACCTCGAATGGCCAGCTCCACGTCGAGCCGGTCGTCCGGGAGGATGGATGGCACTCGATCCGCCCACTCGATGACGCAGGCCCCGTCTCCCCACACGTATTCCTCGATTCCGAGTTCAGGGTCCCATCGGTCAACGGGCAGCCTGTAGAAATCCATGTGATAGAGCGCGATCCTCCCCGCGTACTCATGGATCAAGGCGAAGGATGGACTGCTCACATGGTCCGACGGCGAGACACCGAGACCCACGGCTATGCCTTGTGTGAACCGCGTCTTGCCCGAGCCTAGCTCCCCGGTGAGTGCCACGACAGAGCCCGGCTCCAGCATGCGGCCCAAGGCCCTGCCTATGCCCATGGTCTGGCGCTCGCCCCGGCTCACTATGGTCCAAAAGACCTCATCACCCATGGAACCAGCACCCAATCCCCTCCTTGGGCCATGGCCTCGGAATACCCCCACCGAGGATCCTCTCAAGGGCATTGGGGATGGCGGGCAGGAGGTCCGTGGCCATCAGACCGCGCCCCCCATTCCTCTCCACCCATTCATCAGCCACCAAGCCGTGGAGAAAGGCGCCCAACCTCATGGCATCCAGGGGAGGCAGGCCCTGTGCCACCAGCCCCGCCAGGATCCCCGTGAGGATGTCTCCCATGCCAGCCGAGGCCATGGCTGGGTTGCCAGTGGGGACCAGCTCCACCGAACCCTTCGGATCGACCAGCACTGTGCCGGCCCCCTTCAGCACGACCCAGGCCCCCGTCCCTGTCGCCAGTTTCCGGGCCGAGCCGATACGCTCCTCTTGTATCTGCCTCACGCTGCGCTCGAGCAACCGCGCCATCTCCCCCGGATGCGGGGTCAGGATCCGCGGGGCGCCAGCCCCTTGCAGTGCCTCCAGATGACCTACCAGGGCATTGAGTCCGTCAGCATCTATGACCATGGGGAGGGGCACCGACCTCACGATCCTCCTGACTAGATCTGGGGTCTCCCCCCTTGTGGAGAGCCCAGGACCCAGGGCCATGCAGGTCATACCTCGGGAGGCAGAGGCTATCTCATCCCAGGCATCCAGGGAGAGGGACTGCCAGTTGCCATCGGGCAGGGGCATGGTCATGACCTCCGTGAGTCTGGCCTCCATGGCGAGGTTCAGGCCCTTGGGGAGCCCCAGGGTGACGAGCCCTGCCCCGACCCTGAGGGCCGCCTCCGAGGCCATCACAGCCGCTCCGGTCTTGCCCGCGGAGCCCGCTATCACCAGCAGGTGGCCGAAATGGCCCTTATGGGCATCCGGGGAACGGGGGGGAAGCAACCCTGAGAGTCCCTCTGGAGTGACTACCTTGCAGGATGGCGAGCACCCCTCCACTACTCGCCTGGGGATCCCGATGTCCACCACCCACAGCTCGCCGCACAGCGTCCTCCCTGGATACAGGAACTGACCCAGCTTCGGCAGCCCGAAGGTCACGGTGAGGGTGGCCTCCACGGCCACCCCCAAGGGCCGGCCGGTATCCGCTGAGAGCCCGGACGGAATATCCACCGCGGCTATGGGGGCCCCGGAACCGTTCATGGCCGCTATCAGCTCTCGGAACAGTCCCTCTACTTCCGAGCGAATCCCGGTCCCCAGTAAGGCGTCCACGATCACTCCGTACGAGCACCAGGGGATGTCGGAGGGAAGGCACCCTCGCCCTTCGTCGACCTCCTGTATTGGCACCCCCAGCCGCTGGAGGGCCTGGAGAGGGATCCGTGCATCCCCCGTGACCTGGTCCATGCTTGCAGCCAAGTAGACATCGACCTTCGCGCCCATCTCCACCAGATATCGCGCGATGACGAACCCATCCCCCCCGTTGTTACCACGTCCACATATGACCGCGATGCGCTTGGAGTCGAGACCTGGAAAACGGTGCCGCATGGCACAGATCGCCCCCCGACCCGCGTTCTCCATGAGCACGGGCCCTGGTATACCAACACCCTCTATGGTGCGACGATCGAGCTGCCGCATCTCCTCGGCCGTCACCACGAACATGCACACCTCTTTCCCATCATCGTCTCGGCCTTCTGCTCGCGTCTCCCAAGATGGGGCTTCATCATCTCTTGTCTCTCGCCTCTCGATCTATCACCACCATGGCCACGCTCAGACACCCCTCGTGGGAGAGGGAGAGCCATATCTTCCCCAGCCCCTTGGCCCTGAAAAGTTCCCCAGTCCTGCCGCTGATCCGGATAGTCGGCGGGGCGCCCTTGCGCCTCTCCACCTCCACCTCTTTCCAAGCCATCCCGTGGGCCTTTCCTGTGCCCAAGGCCTTGAAGAAGGCCTCTTTGGCTGCCAAGCTCCCGGCCAGACACTCGCTCGGCCGGGCCCTGCCTGAACAGAACTCCCGTTCCCGCGCTGTGAAGAGGCGACGCGAGATCCGCTCCCCCCAACGGCTTATGGCCCGCTCCAGCCTCTGTATGTCCACGAGATCTATACCAACGCCCGCTATGCTCATCGCACCAACTCCAACATCTCCCTCACCGCCCTTTCCATGCCCACCATAACGGCCCTCGCGATGATGCTGTGTCCGATGCTGAACTCCACGATCTCCTGGATGGACCTCAATGGGGCCACGTTGCGATAATCCAACCCATGCCCGGCGTGGACCTCCAGGCCCATCCCAGAGGCCACTGTCGCCGCCTCCACGATCCTGCGAAACTCGACCTCGCGGACCTGAGGAGTAGGGGCATCAGCGTAGAGCCCGGTGTGGATCTCCACCACCTCGCTGCCTATCTTTGCGGCCGCCTCTACCTGGGACGGCTCTGGGTCCACGAACAGGCTCACGCGAATACCGCCGCCTTGCAGGCGCTTCACCGTCTCGCCAATCATCTCCTTTCGGCCCACGACGTCCAATCCCCCTTCGGTGGTGAGTTCCTGACGTCTCTCCGGGACCAAGGTGGCCATGTGTGGCCCCACCTCCAGGGCGATCTCCGTCACCTCCGAGACCGCGGCCATTTCCAGGTTGAGATGGGTCTTCACCGTCTCCTTGAGAACCCTCAGGTCGCGCTCTTGGATGTGCCGACGATCTTCGCGCAGGTGGACGATGATGCCATGGGCCCCCGCCATCTCCGCCAAGGCCGCAGCCACCACCGGGTCCGGTTCCATGGCCCTACGGGCCTGGCGTAAGGTCGCCACATGATCCACATTCACCGAGAGCCTGGCCATCTCTACGCCTCCAGACCGATGCTTCGACGAATCACCTCCTCGAGATCAGAGGCGATGAGGTTGATCAAGCCGTCGTCCTGTCCCTCCACCATGACCCTCACGAGCGGCTCTGTCCCGGAGTATCGAACCAGGATCCGCCCTTCATCCCCCAGCCTTTCCTGGGCTCGGCTGATCATCCCTGCGAGCCCCGGGATTTCCTCCACAGGCCTTCTATCCCGCACCGGGATGTTCCGGAGGACCTGAGGGTAACACTCCATGACCGAGGAGAGCTCAGACAGGGGCCGACCCTTCCTGCACATGAGGCTCATGACTTGGAGGGCCGTGATGATCCCGTCTCCAGTGGTGGTGTGGTCCAAGAACAGGATATGCCCGGACTGCTCTCCACCGAGATTGAATCCACCCCGCTGCATCTCCTCCACCACGTATCGGTCCCCCACCGGCGTCCTGATGAGTCTGATCCCCCTCAGCCTCAGGGCCACCTCCAACCCCATGTTGCTCATCACCGTGCTCACCACGGTCCTGTGGTTCAGACGTCCCTTGGCATCCAAGTCCAAGGCCGCCATGGCCATCACCCGGTCCCCGTCCACCATCCGTCCCTTCTCGTCGCAAAACACCGCCCTATCGCCGTCCCCGTCGAGGGCGATCCCCAGGTCAGCCCCCTCTTGGCGGACGACCCTGCAGATGAGCTCGGCATGCAGTGCCCCGCATCCCTTGTTGATGTTCTCACCGTTGGGCTCAACGCCTATGGGGATGACCTGTGCCCCAAGTTCCTCCAGGACCAACGGGGCGACTTTGTATGCAGCCCCGTTGGCGCAGTCCACTATGACCTTCATCCCCTCCAGACTCAGTTCTGCCGGGAAGGAAGACTTGAGAAAGACGATGTAACGGCCTTTGGCATCGTCCACACGGAAGGCCTTGCCGACCTCCTGAGCGGTGGGGCGCAAGAGGTCCATCTCGTTGGAACTGACCAGGGCCTCTATGCGTGCCTCGAGCTCGTCTGGGAGTTTGAACCCGTCGGAGGAAAAGATCTTGATGCCGTTGTCCTGGAACGGGTTGTGAGACGCGGAGATAACCACACCGGCATCGGCCCTCATGCTTCGAGTGATGAACGCGATGCCCGGCGTCGGCAGAGGGCCCACCAGGAGGACGTCTACCCCCATGGAGCAGACGCCTGATGCGATGGCGTTCTCCAGCATGTACCCGGACAGACGTGTGTCCTTGCCGATGACTATCTTGGGACGATGCCCGCTCTTGCCCTTGAAGAGGTACGCGGTACCACGGCCTATCCTCATGGCCGTCTCCACGGTCATGGGCTCCACATTGGCTATCCCGCGAATCCCGTCAGTCCCAAACAGTCTCCTGGGCTCCGATCCTCCCTCTTTCACCGCCTCCGCTCCTGATCCCACGGACTCTCCACCCTCACGTCGAGAAGCGCCGGTTCTACCTTCACCACCTTGACCCCCTGGGGGGCAGTCACCGAGGGGGCCACCTTATGCCTTCCAGGGTCCAGGCCCTGGAGCGAGACCTTCGCTTGGACATCACCCTCCTTGATCCCCTCCAGGAGGACTGCGGTGCCTTCCAGCACGACCTGCACCTTGGAAGGCTCCACCCAAGTCCTCATCCTGGATGGGGTCGCCTTGACGGGTATCCCTTCCACGACCTTCTCTACTGCCAACGGCGCTATCTTCACCCGCACCAGGACCGAGGCCGGGTTCATCTCTACTAGGTGTAGCCCGTCCAACGCGAGCCCGACCTTGGCCTCCACGTCAGCGCTGGCCTGGGACACGCTGACCTGCCTGGTCTTCACGCCGCTGAGCCCCTTGAGCTCACCCTCTCCCCCTTTCAGCAAGACCTTGGAGGGTTCCGTCGTGCTCCCGGCGACGGTGTACCCCTTGGCGGGTTCTCCCGCCAGGTCTGCGCTCACAGGCAACCTCACCTCGATCAACGGCTCTAGCTTTAGGTCCACGGTGGAGGGGGTCACCCTGATCACCTCTATGCCGCGAGGCATGGGGATGCTCTCAGGCAGGATCCGAAACGTGGTCCACCCCACTCCCATGCCCTTGAGGTCCAGTACCTTGCGGATGCCTCGCCCTGGCAGTGTCTGCAGGAGGGTCCTGGGACCCTGGACCTGCACGGTGATGCCCGTGGGGATGTCGCTGACGACCACGGTCTTGTCCGGGATATTGGCCAGCTCCAGTGGGGTGATCAGCTGGATCTGCCCCTGTTTCTCACCTACCACAGCGGCCCAAAGCACCGCAGCGAAAGCCAGGGAGAAAATCTTGGCAGCCAGGTTGCTGAGGAGAAAGTCCCTGATCTTCACGACGGCCCTCCGTTGGAAGGCGTCTCCGCCTCCCCCTGTGGCTTCAGTTCCGCTCTCGCTCCACCCCCTTTTGAGAGCTGCAACGCCTCGTGGAGGAATCCCCGGAGGTCTAGGGGCGTCATGTCCTCGTAAAGCCTCCCGTGCCATGCCACGGACACTTTGCCACGCTCCTCTGAGATGACGACAGTGACCGCGTCGCTCCGCTCGCTCAGACCGAGGGCAGCGCGATGCCTGGTCCCGAAGGTCTTGCGCAATGAGGTCGATGTGCTGAGCGGCAGGACACATCCGGCCGCCACGATACGCCCCCTGGAGATGATCATCGCCCCGTCGTGAACCGGTGACTGTGGGACGAAGATGCTCTGGATCAATTCTTTGGAGACAGCGGCATCCAGGGCAACACCCCTTTCCACCACGTCCCTGAGTCCGGTCTCCCTCTCCAACACCATGATGGCGCCCAGCCTGCGCTCGGCGAGGACCGAGGAGGCGGCCACCACCTGTTCGATGACCTCAGGCTCCAGGTAGCGGCGGGATGCCCACCAACGTGGCTGGGTCCCCACCTGGGCGAGCCCCTTTCGGATGTCGTCCTGGAACAGGATGAGGATTACAAGGATCAGGTAGTCCAGGAAGTGATTGAGCAGCCAGTTGAGGGTCAGCAGGTCCGTCCAACGGGAGAAGAAGTACGCTGCCCCGAGAACGGCGAATCCCAAGAGGATCTGGACCGTACGAGTCCCTCGGATGAGGAGGATGATCCTGTAGATGATGAAGGCCACCACCAGGATATCCACCGCATCCTGCCACTCCATGGAGGAGAACAGCTGGAAGAGAGCGTCGATGATCGCCTCCCTGTCACGGCCTTGGGGTTCCCCGACTCAGGCTGGAAGGTCGGAGAGCCCCCCCCCGGCCCTCATGATGGCGTCGGTCATCCTCACCACGGGTGCCATCCTGGCCACGTCGTGAACGCGCACGATGTTGGCCCCGTTCCAGATGCCGACGGCGATGGTGGCCGCGGTCCCCTCTTCCCTGCGCCCCACATCCGCCTGAAGGACGTGGCCGATGAACGACTTGCGTGACGTCCCCAGAAGGATGGGCCGGCCCAATGTCTTGAAGCGAGACAGCCCCTTCAATATGGTGAGGTTATGCCCCACCGTCTTGCCGAACCCTATACCTGGGTCCACTACTATCCTGTCGGGCGCTACCCCCTTTTCCTGGGCCCAGAGCATTCTCCCCTGAAGAAAGGCGCTGATATCGTTGAACAGATCATCATAAGAAGGGGCTATCTGCATGTCCCTGGGGGTGCCTTTCATGTGCATGAGGACCAGGCCCACCTGGTTCTGGGCAACAACATGGACCATGAGCGGATCAAACCTCAGGGCGCTGATATCGTTCACCATGGCCGCCCCGACCTCTATGGCCCTGGCCGCCACCTCCGACTTGCATGTATCCACGGAGATGGGCACTTCCACCTCTTTGGCCAGGGCGGAGATCACTGGGATCACCCGCCTGAGCTCCTCGTCCACAGGGATGGATTCGGAGCCTGGTCGAGTGGACTCCCCGCCCACGTCGATTATATCGGCCCCATCGCTGGCGAGCTTCACACCCTGCTCCACCGCGCGGACCTTGTCGTAGAACTTCCCACCGTCGGAGAAAGAATCGGGGGTCACGTTGAGTATCCCCATGATGAGGGTCCTGGAGGAGCAGTCGAGGACCCTCTCCCCCAGACGCACGCATTGGCCGCCAAGTCCTTCCATGACCCCCCTGCAAACGCTCGTTCCTCTCCCTCAGCTCACCCCTGACCTGCCTCCAGGGGGAAAGCGTGAGGTTCACTTGGCTATGGGGAGCAAAACCGCGGCTGGGTCCACGCCCCTCTGGGCCGCTGGAGCCTCAGGGCTCGCTGGATCCACCGCCCCACCATCGGCAGACTTGACCTCTCCCCGGACTATCGCCTCCAGCTCCTTGCCGTCCAGGACCTCTTTTTTCAGGAGCTCCTCGGCCAGTCTGTCCAGGGTGGCTCGATGGTCGCGGATCAACTGGAGGGCCGCTTGGTACGATTCCTCCACTATGCGCCGGATCTCCCGATCGATGAGCTCTGCTGTCTGGTCGCTGTAATCCCTGTGGCGCGCGATCTCACGACCCAGAAAGATCGCTTCTTCCTTTTGACCGTAGGTCAGAGGCCCCAGGGCGTCGCTCATCCCCCACTCGCACACCATCCGCCTGGCCAAATCGGTGGCGCGTTCCAGGTCATTACCGGCCCCAGTGGTGAAGTCGTGCAAGACGAGTTCCTCCGCAGCCCTGCCCCCCAGGAGCACCGCAATACGGTTCAGGAGGTAATGCTTGGGATAGGTATGCCGCTCATCTATGGGGAGCTGCTGGGTCAGACCCAAGGCCCTCCCGCGTGGGATGATGGTCACCTTGTGGACTGGATCAGACCCAGGCAGCAACGAGGCCACGAGGGCATCCCCCCTTCGTGGTAGGCCGTGTGCCTCTTCTCCTCGTCGCTGATGATCATGCTCTTGCGCTCCACCCCCATGAGCACCTTGTCCTTGGCGAGCTCGAACTCCTCCATGCCGACGGTCTCCTTGTCCCTACGGGCCGCCAGCAACGCCGCCTCGTTGACCAAGTTCTCCAGATCCGCGCCCGAGAAACCAGGAGTCCCGCGAGCCAGGACCTCCAGGTCCACGTCGTCACCCATCGGGGCCCTCCTTGTGTGGACCTTGAGGATCTCCAACCTCCCCTTTATGTCGGGGATGGGGACCACCACCTGTCTATCGAACCTACCGGGGCGCAAAAGGGCAGGATCCAACACGTCGGGCCGGTTCGTGGCCGATATCAGGATGACCCCTTCATTGGACTCGAACCCGTCCATCTCCACCAGGAGCTGATTCAAGGTCTGCTCCCTCTCGTCGTGCCCCCCGCCGAGCCCTGCCCCTCGATGTCGCCCCACCGCATCGATCTCGTCGATGAAGATGATGCACGGGGCGTTCTTCTTGCCCTGGACGAAGAGATCGCGCACCCTCGATGCACCCACACCCACGAACATCTCGACGAAATCAGATCCACTGATGCTGAAGAACGGGACCCCCGCCTCCCCGGCGATGGCCCTGGCCAGCAAGGTCTTGCCCGTCCCAGGGGCCCCCACAAGCAAGACCCCCTTGGGTATCCTCCCCCCGAGCTTGGTGAACTTCTTCGGGTTCTTGAGGAACTCTATGATCTCCTGAAGCTCTTCTTTTGCCTCGTCTATGCCAGCCACGTCCGCAAAGGTCACCTTGTGCTGTGTCCCTGTCATGAGCTTCGCCCTGCTCTTACCAAAGGAGAGGGCCTTGCCTCCGCCGGCCTGCATCTGCCGCATGAAGAAGATCCAAACCCCTATGAGCAGGATCATGGGGAACCAAGAGATGAGCACGGTCATATACCACGGGTTCTCCGCCTCTGGCCTTGCCGAGATACCGATCCCCTTTTGCCTCAAGGTGGGGATGAGCTGGGGATCGTTGGGCGCGTAAGTCCTGAACTCCGTGTGATCAACAAGCCTCCCTGTGATATGCTGGCCCTGTATGGTGACATGATCGACTTTGCCGCTCTCCACGGCATAGAAGAACTCGCTGAAGCTGAGCTCCCTCTCGGCCCTGCGCGGCTGGTTCCAAAGGTTGAACAGCAGCACCACTATGAGCCCCACCACGAGCCACAAGGCGAGGTTCTTGTAGAAATTCTGGTATGGATTCACTCCCCTGGGTTCCATGAGACCCCCCAATCCCTGTGGTTCGTTTATATCACATCATGCACGTCAATTCCATACGCCGCAATCCCACCAAGGCGCCAAGAAGAAGATCCCTCCCCCGTCTTCGCCAAGAGAGGCGCCGTTGACCGATCACGGGTTGCGGCGTCTCTCGGGGCGGCTTGCCTGGCTGCCTCGCTCCGCTTGGCTCAGGCAGGGCAGAGGCCCCTTGATTCTCCAGGATTTGGACCCGGGATCCGCGGCAGGGGGTTCGCCCGAGGCGGGGCCGAGGCCGACGCCGCGTTCCGCCAGAAGGGGGGAGGCCAAGTCCTTTGGGAGACCAAGCCCCGAAGAAATGAAGCGAAGAGAAATGCCCCCCTGACCAATTGCAGGGGCCCCCGAATCCGAGGGTCCCTCGCCACCCGAGGTGTAGGCCGCGCGAGTGGGTGAAATATCGGCCATTGGCCCTGTCCGGTTTACACCTCCTCTTCAGGGATGACCGTTCCTACCAGGACCTTAGGTGACTCACGGAGCGGCCGCACGCGCTGGTCGAGCTCGTGTCCCACCACCCAAACGACCCCCACCTCGTCCACCAACAGTGGGACCCTCCACCTGAGGCGTCTGGGCACCTTCCTGTCCACCAGTATATCGTGGACCTTCTTGGTCCCACCGAGGCCCAGAGGCCTCACCCGATCTCCAGGCCTGGGTCCCCTCAGGACCAGCCCGCCCTGCAATGCCTCCACGTTGATGTACACAGAGCGACCTCCAACAGAAGCACCCCATCCGGCCACGCCATCCACGACCTCCCACCGAATCCGCAGGCCTGCCTCCGGCACCCTGGTCTCCCCTGGGAAGACCACACGATGATACAGAGTCCCGGCCCTCAAGGCCTCTGAGGGGCCCAGCACGATACGCCCACCCCCCACCACCAGTCGTACCCCACCTGGGAGGTGGAGCCACCTCTCCTCACCATCCCCCAAGGCCAGACGGTCCATGGCCTCCACATGTCTGAAGGCCAGCCCCCTGGCCTCACCCCTGACCGTCTCGTAGGCCTTGATGAGGATGCGACGGCGTATGGCCCTGTGCTCTTCCCGGTATCGCTTGGCCGGTATATCCACAACCATCTCCCGCAGGCCGATCATCTCTTTCCACACCTTGTCCACCTGGGCCTGGAGGAGATCGTCTTCGTCCATACAAATGCGAGCCGTCTGCCGAAGGAGGGCCGAAACCCCTCGGTTGTATCGGGACATGGAGGGGATCAGTTCATGGCGGATCCAGTTTCTCTTGTAATACATCTCCTCGTTGGAGAGATCCTGCCGGTAGGGGATGGACCGGTCCGTCAGGTATTGGAGGATCTCTTGGCGGGTGATGTCCAATAGGGGTCTAACCACCGCGCCCCTTCGATAAGGCATTCCCCTGAGCCCACGGGTGCCTGCCCCGCGGAGCAATGCCGAGACGACGGTCTCTGCCTGATCATCCGCCTGGTGTCCCACCGCTATCCTGTCCCCCCCCCACTCCTTCATCGCCTCATCGAGGAATCCATACCGCGCCACCCTGGCGGCCTCTTGGAGGGACCCTCTCGCCCCCCTCAACTCCCCAGGGGGGAGGAGTCGCTGGAAAAGGGGGATCCCGAGGCCGTTGACCATCTCGGCGGTGAAGGCCAGATCTGCATCGGCCTCAGCCCCGCGAAGCCCGTGATGCAGATGGGCAGCCGCGATCTCCCACCTCCACTTGGGCCGAAGATCCAAGAGGATGTGGAGGAGGGCCACCGAGTCAGGACCTCCTGATAGTGCCACCAGCACACGCCCCCTCGGTTCTATCAGCCCGTG